>JAGPHL010000027.1:17316-19260 GCA_018055515.1 Anaerolineae bacterium | reverse complement strand
CTGAGACGCAGCGAGCGCCGCTACGGCCGCCTTGATCCCCTCGGTATCCGGCGCGCCCGCGCGCCCATAAACGATCGTCCCATCCCCCGCCACGACAAAAAATGTGGGGACGCCATACACCTGCCAGGCGCTCGCCAAAGGCTGCACTACGGGGTCCTTCACGTCCAGGCGCAGCACCGTCGCTCGCCCGGCGAGATCAGCCTCCAGGCGGTCCACCTTCGGCTTGGATATCAGGCAGATGTTGCAGGAATTCGAGTAGAACTCCACGACCGTGATCTGCCCGGAGCGCAGCTGCGCCTGCAGCGCTTCCGTCGAGGCAAACGCCTGACGCGGCGTGTGCAATATCAGATAGGCGAGGGCCAGTCCCAGCACTACCAGGATGACCAGCCAGTTTTCTTCCCAGAATCCACGCAAGGCATTTGGTTTTGGTGGATGTGTGTCTTCCATCTCCTCCAGCGCCTCCCTTCAGTAGCGCGCACGTGAGAACGCGCGAACGTGTAAACGTGTAAACGTCATCATGGAGAATCTCCACATTCCGCGAGGAGAGGCGTCAGCTGCTGCTCCAACGCACTCGCGGAGACCGCGCCGGGCCAAAAGCCCATGATCCGCCCCTCACAATCCACGAAATACGAGGTCGGCAGCCCCACGACGCCATACGCGGCGGCGACTTCCCCGTCCTCATCCAAAAGCATGGGAAAAGTGACCGCCGCGTCCGCGATGAAGGAGCGCACCGTTGCGGGGTCCTCCTCGTAGTTAATGCCGAGAACGACCAGTCCCTCCTCCCGATGCGCCTGCTCATAGGACTCCAGGGATGCCATTTCCGAGCGGCAGGAGGGGCACCAGCTGGCCCAGAAATTGAGCAGCACGACTTTGCCGCGGTAGTCCTCCAGGCTGATCGTGTCGCCTTCAAGCGTTGTCAGCGTGAAGCTGGCGGCGGGGGAACGGGGGAGCGTCGCGGAAGGGACCGGCGCCGGCGTGAGGTCGGCTGCCCCCTCCGGTTGCGCCACGCGACAGCCGGCAAGCGCAAGCAGCAGGGCAGCCGCGAAGCTCCAGAGACGCGGCTGCCACTGCGTCATCCTCACGCCGCGAGCCACGACAGTCCTTTAGCGCCCAGCGCCCGCCGCAGAAGCTCTAGGACTCGCCCGCCTTGTCGCCGGGCATAGCGGGCAGAGGCTGTTCCTCGACGATGCGGTAGCTGTGGGTGATCTTCACGGTCGGACGCAGCATCGCCATCACGGAGCAATATTTTTCCTCCGAGAGCGCGATGGCGCGCGCCAGCGCCTCCTCACTCAGCCCCGTGCCGTAAAGCACGTATTCGAGGTGAATGTGCGTGTAGATCATGGGATGTTCGTCCGCGCGCTCGGCGGTCACATGGATTTGCAAGCCGGTGAACGGCTGGCGCTTTTTGGCCAAAATCGAGACGACGTCCATGCCGCTGCAGCCGGCGACGCCCATCAGCACCAGCTCCATCGGCGAAGGCCCGGAATGGGTACCGGAAGGCGGGGTCACGCCGTCCATGATGATCGCCGGGCCATCATTGGCCTCGCCGACAAAACGATATCCAGGTCCAATCCACGTTGCTTTTGCTGTAGCCATCAATATCTCCAACTTTATTTAGGATTTGGAATGACACAGATGAATTTCAATGTCTGTTCGCCGGTATTGCGGTAACCATGTTCCTCATCCGGCGGGATGAAAATGGCCTGTTGGGGCAACATGGGACACTCACCGCCGGGCCCCATCAACACCCCCTGCCCTTCAAGGACGTAGATTTCGTGTTCCCAGGGATGGGAATGGGGGGCAAAGGTCACCCCCGGTTCGACTTCGATCACGCGCATGGCATAGTTGGGCGCGCCGTCTTGGGCGGCGATGAGCCAGCGAATGCCCACGCCTGGTTGGGTCGGCTCAAGCGCCACTGTGGATACAGGTTTGATCAACATAGAG
>JAGPHL010000027.1:0-17216 GCA_018055515.1 Anaerolineae bacterium | reverse complement strand
TTCGACTTCGATCACGCGCATGGCATAGTTGGGCGCGCCGTCTTGGGCGGCGATGAGCCAGCGAATGCCCACGCCTGGTTGGGTCGGCTCAAGCGCCACTGTGGATACAGGTTTGATCAACATAGAGCCTCCTCGGAAAATAGAGAGCAGTGAGCCGTGAGTCGAGAGCTGTCACAGCCTTTACTCACGACTCACATTTTTATTTTTGGACAGGACGCGCCGGCACGGGGCATCCCCTTATCTGAACGCCGATCTGCCCCCGAAAGCGCGGGACGACAGGACCTGCCGGCGCCCTTCAGGCCTCGAGCGCCTCAGAGGGCTCCCCGGCTTCCGGCGTGCGCGACCCGTCTGTGTCGGCTGCCGGCGCGTCCGCCGCGGCCGCTTCAACCGCCGTTTCCGCCTGCGCCTCTGGCGCCGCCGGCTCGACAACGGCGGGCAGTTCCCGCCCCAGCAGGGTGTAGATGCCGCTCCAGCCCATCGCACCGGTGATGGCGAGCAGCAGGCCCAGAAAGCCCAGCAGGTTCCCCACCAATCCCGAAATGAACAAGAAGCCCAACAACATGGCATAAACGCCGAAAATCACGCGCAACAAACGTTCGAGATCGCTGATGTTATGCCGAATCATCCTCACTCCTCCAGTTTTGCCAGATACTCCCGCGCGGCCAGCGCCGCCCTCGCGCCATCACTCACGGCTACCGTGATCTGCGCCACGTTGTTCGCCCGTACATCGCCAATCGCCATCAAGCCTTCGACGCCCGTCCACATGTGCTCGTCGGTTTTGATGTATCCCCACGAGTTGCGTTCGACCATCCCCTCAAGAAATTTGGTGTCGGGACTATAGCCGACGTAGATGAAAACCCCGTCGGTGGGAATTTCTTTGACTTCGCCGGTCGCGCGATCCTTTACCACAACGGCGGTGACCATCTTCTCGCCTTTGATCTCCAACACCTCGTGGTTGAAGTAGAACGTGCTGCGGGGATGCTGCATCGTCCGCTCCTGGAGGATCTTCTCGGCGATGGAATACGGCAAAAATTCGATGAAGGTGACGCTGTGGGTGTAGCCGAGCAAATTCAAGCCTTCCTGGAGGCCGGAATTCCCCGCGCCGATCACGACCACGTCTTTGCCCCGGAAAAGCGGGCCATCGCAGGTCGCGCAATAGGAAAGCCCACGCCCATAGAACGCTTCCTCGCCGGGCACATTCAGCTTCTTGGGTTTGCTGCCCAGCGCGAGCATGACCAGCTTCGCCTCAAAGACGTCGTCAGAAGCGGTGTGCACGCGCAGCAGTCCCTTGCGCACCGGCTCGACGCGGGTCACCTCCTCAAATTCGAGGATCTCCGCCCCAAAACGGGCCGCCTGCTTCTGGAACCGCTCCATCAGTTCGGAGCCGGCGATCCCCTCAGGAAAGCCGGGATAATTTTCGATGCACTCTGTCGTCGCCGCGAGGCCGCCAACGGCCGATTTCTCGATCACCAAAGTCTTGATGCCATCGCGGGCGGCGTAAATCGCGGCGGTAAGCCCCGCCGGGCCCGCGCCGACAATGATCAAGTCATACCGGTGACCTTCAGACGTCCCTTTCGAGGCATCGCTGCCGAGTTTGAAATCGAACATCGTCTTCCTCCCCTCATAAAATCAGGCCAGAGCCAGATGACATCCGGCACTATTTTCGTTCAAGCGCCTCTAAACGCAAGTACAGCGCCAACTCTCACTGCCTCTCAGGCAATTCTACGACAAGAGGCCCGGTTATCCACCGGACCTCCCGTTACCCACACCGAACGACGCCCTCCCTACGCGAGCGCCGCCTTGATAGCGTCCACGATCATGTTTTGCGGCGCGCGCCCCTCGACGCGCCCCGTCTCATTGATGACATTCAGTGGCACACCCATCACATCGTAGCGCTCAGCCAGCTCCGGGAACTCTGACGCCTCGACGACCTCAGCGCGCACCCACTCGCTGGCGACCGCCATGTCATAGGCCAGCGCCGCCGCCCCCGGACAATACGGGCAGGAGGGAGTGACAAAGACCTGATAGTGCACTGGCTGCTGCAGCGAAGCCAGATAGCTCAGCGTCGCCTCATCCAGCTGCCCCGGCGCGCCATGTCCGGCGGCCTGAATGCCATGGATGAGCGTTGAGAACTCGTAATTGGCCGGCAGGCCGAAGAATCGCAAGCCGTAATCCTTCTGCCCCACGATGGCCAACGCGGGCGCCTTGTCAATGCCATAGGCGGCGACCAGGTCCGGCTCGGCGTCAAAGCTGTGTACCTCGACGGTGACTTTGTCGGACGTCTCGGCGAGCTCCTTGAGCAGCTCCTCAATGATCCCACAATACTCGCACTGCTCCTCTGGCAGCTTGAAAAAGACCAACCGCACGACGTTGGGCATCTGCTCCAACAGTTCCTTTACCTGCCCACGGATTTCATCATTCAATAACGCCATCTTACTTGCCTCCTCAGAATGTTCGTCGGGATTCAGCCAGGAATCCGACAGATGCGGTCATTCTAACATATACCATAAAAATGTCAATTTTATAGATAAAAAAGAGCGGAAACCCACCCTCCCAAAGCCCCAGGCCCTGAAATCTTGACTTTTAGCGCGCTCAGGGTATCCTTGGACATGAGGCAAGAAGCATCAGCACACTATTCGCTCACAGCAGAGGCGCCGCCAGCCAGTTTTATCCCATCCAGGAGTTGTGACGTGAACCATGCTGCTCATCACTCTTCTATTGTTTTTGAAGGCGTCATCGGCGTAGGCAAAACGACGCTGGCCCGGCTGTTGCAGCCCCGGTTGCAGGCCACGTTAGTGCTCGAAGCCTTCGAAGAAAACCCCTTCCTCTCCGACTTCTACAGCGACCGCGCACGCTATGCGTTTCAGACGCAAATTTTCTTCCTGCTCAGTCGCTATCGTCAACAACAGACCCTGATCTTGCAGCTGCAACGGAGCCCGGTGCTGGCGGATTATCTGTTTGCCAAGGATCGGCTCTTCGCGCATCTCAACATCACCGGAGAGGAGCTGGCGATGTACGACCGCCTGTATGAAGCCCTGGCGGAAAACATCCCCCATCCCGACCTGGTAGTCTACCTCCGCGCCAGTCTGGACACCCTGATGGCGCGCATCGCCATGCGCGACCGTCCCTACGAGCGGCAGATGGATCGAGGCTATATCGAGGCGTTGCGACAGGGCTACGAGCATCTGTTTGCCAGTTACACCGAAGCGCCGCTGCTCATCATTGACACCGACGCCCTGGATTTCGTGCGTTCGACGGAAGACCTGAACTTCATCGAGCAGCAGATCCGCGCGGCGCTGGCGGGCACGCGACAGCCCAGCCTGCTGCAACCCGAGGTGGAAACGACGCCACACTTCAACTGGAGCCTGCCCATCCGCAGCACCGAGGCGCAAGGCGAGACGAATTGGCAGGCGCTGGGCGATTTTCTCGCTTTGACCCAGGCCATCGGCGAAATCGGCGGCGCGCTGACCCAACAACCGCCCGTTGGACCAGAAGGCACCTCGGCGGCCCTGGAGCGCGCCCTGCTGAATGCCGCCGCCGCCCTGGACGCGCTCGCCCGTCGCGCCGGCATCGCTTTATGAGTGAAAGGATCCTCAGAGGCACTGCAATGAAAAAATACTACATCGCCATCGCCGGCAATATCGGCGCCGGCAAGACAACGCTCACGACCATGCTCAGTCGCCGCCTGGGATGGGAACCCTTCCTCGAAGGCGTGGCCGACAATCCCTATCTGGCCGACTTCTACGAAAATATGGAGAAATGGAGCTTCCATTCCCAGGTTTTCTTTCTGGCGCGGCGCCTGCGACATCACCGCGAGCTGCTGGATCGCCCCAATTCGGTGATTCAGGATCGCACGGTGTATGAAGACGCCGAGATCTTCGCCCAAAACCTGTTCCTGCGCGGCGCGATGCAGCTCCGCGATTTCAACACCTACCGCGACCTGTACGGAGCCGTAACGGCCATCCTGCCGCCGCCGGACCTGGTCATCTACCTGCGCGCTTCATTGCCTACCCTCCTGGAGCGCATCCAACATCGCGGGCGCAGCTTTGAACGCCAGATCGCCCCGGAATATATTGCCCAACTCAACGCGCTGTATGAGGCCTGGTTCCAGTCCTTTACGTTGTGCCCGATTCTCACCGTCCCCGCCGACCGGCTGGATTTTGTCGCCAATGATGACCATTTGGATCTCATCGTCGAACGCATCCTGGAACGGCTCCAGGGAAAGGAATTCGTCACGTTCGATTAAGCTCACAGGTGCATCTTGCATCCAGGACAGTTAGAATTTAGACCCGCATGAGCCTGGGATGAAACGTCTGTGGAAAGTCCATAAAAATCTATAATGGAAAGCAAAACTGCTCCATCGTATCCTTCAGAGGAACCATCGTCGCGTCAGGAAGACAGCGACCGGCGGGAAAGCGCGCCCTCCCGTGAAGACGCCGTCCTGCAAATCCTCCCGGCGCTGGCCCGCGCCGCTTATGGCGCCGCCGGCGTCCCCGACCCGACCGAAATTCTGACCACAGCGCTGCGCCAGTTGCAGCAGCTGGTGCTCTTCGACACCGCCGTCGTCTTCCTGACCGAGGGAAATGTCCTGCGCGCCAAAGCCTGGCTTGGGCGCCCCCCCACTCTGTCCGCCGACCTGGCCATCGCCATAGACGGCGCGGGACCCACAGCCCAGGTCTTCCAAAGCCAGCAGCTCCATTACATCCCTGATCTGAAAGCCACCGGCGAGAAAACCAGCGTGTGGGCTCCAGACTGGCGCAGCTGGCTGGGAATCCCGCTCCTCTTCGGCAGCGAGAAATTCGGGGTCCTGGTGCTCGCCAGCGCGCGCCCCCATCAGTTTACAGAGACCGACTTACGCTGGACGTGTGCCCTCGCCGATTACCTCGTCGCAGCGCTCCGCAATGCCCGTTTCGCCGAATGGGCGCAGCGCGGTGTAGCGCGCCTTTCCTTCTTGCTGGAGACGGCGAGCACGTTGAGCACCTCGCTCAACAGCGAAGAAGTCCTGCAACAGCTGCTCAATCTTACGCTCAAGTACTTCCGCCCCGCCGCCGTCTCCATCGCTCTCGTCAATCCCGATGGCAGCGTCACCTTTCAGGCCGCGTCCGGCCAGGTAGCCGACAAGATGATCGGCCGGACCCTCCCGCCCGGCAAGGGCATCGTCGGCTGGGTCGCCGCACATGGCCAGCCGGTGTGGGTTCCCAGCACGTACGCCGACCCCCGATTCCACGTCCAGACCGATCAGCAAACCGGTTTCCGCACCGAAGCCCTCTACGCCGCGCCGGTCATGCAAAAAGATCGCCCCCTCGCGGTGATCGAGATGGTCAACCCGGCGCAAGACATGGAATTGCAGGAGACGCGCGAAATTATGGCGGCCCTGGCCGACCTGGCCGCGCCGGCGATTGAAAACGCCATCCTCTTCGAGCAGGTATACCGCGCCGAAGCGCGCTATCAACAGCTGTTCGACCACAACCTGGATCCGATCGTCATTCTGGATGAGGCCGGCCAGGTGCTGGATTTGAATCAACCCGCCCAAGCGCTGCTGGCGCCCCTCGCCTCACGGCCCGAAAAGATCCTCGAAACCCTGGGGCTCAGCCACGACGGATTTGCAGAAGCCAAAGCCAAACTGGCGACCCAAACGCCCCTCATCTGGGTCTACACCCTCCCCGGCGCCGACGGGCAGGATCGCACCTTCAAGGCCCATCTCACGCCCCTGCCCCACTATCGGCCCGAACCGAGCTACCAATGGCTGGCGCACGACATCACCGACCAGGTAGCGCTGGAGGCGATGCGCGAGCAGCTCTCCAACATGATCATCCACGACCTGCGCGGGCCGTTGAACAGCATCATCAACAGCATCGATTTAGTCCGCACCGCCTGGCAACAGAAAGACCTCACCATGCCCATCGAGCAGCTGCTGCACATCAGCCTGCGCAGCGCTCAACGCATGGAGCGCCTGATCACCACCATTCTCGACACCGCGCGGTTGCGACAGGGCGAACGGCCCCTCTCCGTCACCACCTTCGACCTGGCCACCCTGGTACGCGAGGCCGCGGAAATCAGCCAGCCGATGTTGACCTACAGGAAGCAGACCCTCAGTCTGCGCCTGCCGCCCACCCCGCTCATGCTGCAAGGCGACCTGGATCTGTTACGCCGGGTCCTCACTAACCTCCTGACCAACGCCATCAAATTCACCCCCACCGGCGGCAAGGTCGAGCTGGAAGTAACGGAAAATGACGAAAACTTCTACTTCTCCGTGCGCGACAACGGCCCCGGCATCCCGCGCGACGAACAAGAACGCATCTTCGATTTGTACACGCGCGGCGCCGATGTCAGGCAAATCGAGGGTTCCGGTGTGGGTCTGGCCTTCTGCAAGCTCGCCGTCGAAGCGCATGGCGGACGCATCTGGCTCGATAGTGCTCCCGGCGAGGGTGCGACATTCACATTCACCATTCCGCGCGCCCTCTCCTCTGACGTGGCCTGAGGCAATATGTTGATGACCGAAAGACTCTACTACACCGACGTCACCTGCAAGGACTTCACCGCGCACGTCGAAGCCCAACAGCAAACTCCCCAGGGCCCGGCCGTGCGCCTCGATCGCACCGCCTTCTATCCCACTTCCGGCGGACAGAGCCACGACACGGGCACGCTCAACGGCGTCCCCGTGCGCGACGTCTGGACCGACGCCGAGGGCCAGATCTGGCACCTGCTGGAGCGCCCGCTCGACGGCGTCACCGTGCACGGCAGCATTGATTGGGACGTGCGCTTCGACCACATGCAACAGCACACGGGGCAGCATCTGCTCTCCGCCGCCTGCGTGCGCCTCCTGGGAGCGAACACGCTTTCCGTCCACATGGGCGCCGCGCTCAACACCGTGGACCTCGACCTGCCGCAGTTGAGCTGGCAGGACGCCTTCCGCGTCGAGGATGAGGTCAACCGCATCCTCCACGAAAATCGCCGCGTGAGCGTGCAGCTGGCAGGCACAGAAGCCCTGGCGGATTTCAAACTGCGCCGCGAACCTGCCGTCAGCGGCGTGATCCGCATCGTCCAGATCGAAGGCTACGACGCCACCCCCTGCGGCGGCACGCACACGCCGTTCACCGGCCAGATTGGGCTGCTGAAGCTGACCGCCATCGAACGCTACAAAGGCGGCGTCAGGGTGACCTTCCTCTGCGGGACGCGCGCGTTGCGGGATTACCGCCGCGCGCTGCAGCTCCTCCAGCAATTGGGAGGCCAGCTCACGGTGGGGACGGACGACCTCCCCGAAGCCGTGGCCCGCCTGCAGGAGGAGGCCCGCGACCTGCACCGCGCTCAGCAACAGGCGCTGCAAACCCTTGCCGAGATGGAGGCGCAGCAGCTGTGGCTCACCGCCCCGCTCCGGCAGGGCCGGCGCCGAATCGTGGCGCATTGGGAAGGACGTCCCTTCGGCGAGCTCCAGGCGCTGGCACGCCGGCTGCGAGATCTGCCCGGAACTGTCGCCTTCCTGGCGACCACCGAGGGGGAAAATGTGCGGCTGATCTGCGCGCGCGGCGAGGACATCCCGCAGCTGGACGCCGGAGCTTGCGTCCGCGCGGCAACGGCGGCGCTTGGCGGTCGCGGCGGCGGCACGCCGGCCATGGCGCAAGGCGGGGCTCCGCGCTCCGACCCCGAAACGATCCTCGCGGCTCTCAACAAAGCCCTGGACGAAACCGAATTTCAGGCTGAGTGAGCAAGACTATGCAAGAAATCGCGCCCAACCTCTTCATGGAAAACCGTTTCCCGCCCTACAACCTGGGGCTTGTCGTCACCGGGCACGGCGTGATCGCCATTGACGCGCCGCCGCGTCCGAGCCATGCCCGCGCGTGGCTCGACGAAGTCCGCAGCGCCTGGAGCGAGCCGCGCTTCCTGGTCCTCACCGACGCCCGACCCGAACGGCTTGTCGGCGCGGCGCTCTGGCGCGTTCCCCTCATCGTCGCTGAGGCGACGGCGCGCTGCCTGGCCGCCTTCGATGACAAAACCTGGCCCGACCTGCTCGCCGGCGTCGGGCGGGCATTCCCCGATGAGCTGGAGCTGCTCGCCTCGCTGCTTCCCCCGCACCCCACGTTTGTGCTCACCGCGCCGATGCAGCTGCACTACACCTCGCCGCCGTTGCGGTTCGAATGCCTCAGCGGCAGCGCTGCCGGCGCGTTGATGCTCACAGCTGCGGCGCAGAAAGTGCTCTTTGCCGGCGACACCGTTGTCGCGGACCAGCCGCCGGAGTTATCGCACACGCCGGATTTCGATGCCTGGCTCAAGACGTTGAGCTTGTTAGGACGACGGAAAGAGGTCCAGTGGATTGTGCCGGGGCAGGGACCGCGAGCCCTCTTGCGGGGAGAACTGGAGACTCAACAGGAATTCATGCGCACGCTGGAGCACGTCGCAGCGCGCCTCTCGCGCAAAGGGGATGGCAATGAAGGGGTCGCGCAGGCGGCCACCGAGCTGCAACAGGCCTTCTATCCACACGCCGCACACGGCTCAGCGATCTACAGGACACTGCGAGAGGGGGTAGAATGGCTGACCGCGCAGAAGCGCGCGCAGCGTCTGGAAGCCGCGGCTCAACGCGCGGCAGTTCATCCAGAGGCGGCGGAAGCGCTCCCCGACGCCGAGGAGACGCCGGAAAGATAGGCGCAGGCGTAGCGCAGCGCCGCTCGCGCCGAGGAGGCCTTATTCGCCGCGCGGTCGCCCGCCCACAGCTGGCGCCACACGCGCCGTTCGCCGGGCGCAGCCAACGCGATATACGTCAATCCCACCGGCTTGAGGGCCGTCCCGCCTCCCGGCCCGGCAATGCCGGTGATGCCTACGCCGATTTCGGCGCCGGTGAGCGCCTGCACCCCCGACGCCATCTCCAGCGCCACCTGCGCGCTGACAGCGCCCCACCGTTGGAGGCTCTCCGCCCGCACGCCGAGCAACCGCTGTTTCATCGCGTCGGCGTAGACCAACACGCCGCCGAGGAAATAAGCCGAGCTGCCGGGGATCTCCGTAATCAGATGCCCTAACAGCCCTCCCGTGCACGATTCCGCCACCGCCAGCCACCAGCCCCGCGCCTGCAACAACTCGCCGAGACGTTCCGCCTCATCCATAGAGATGCTCCTGATGCGACCCGCTCCTCACTTCCGCAACCGCCCCTGCACCGTCTGCAACAGAGCGTCCGCCTGCAACGAAACCAGATTGAAGCATTCGCCGCCGAGATGATCCGCCAGACTCTGCGCCAGACCTTGATCAAAACGCGCGTCTTCCATGTTGACCACCACCGAGCGCACATCAGCGTCCCGCAGTTGTTCCGCGATGAGATAGGCTTCCTCTTGCGGCGGCATGTCGCCCATAGAAACATTGCCCGCGCCGTCGGTCAGGATCACCAGCAGCGGCTCCAGGTCGGGGTGACGCAGGAGCTCCTGCTGGATCGTGTGCGCCGCCAGCCACAAACCGGCGGAAAGCGGCGTCTTCCCTCCTACCGGCAAGTCCTGCAACCGCTTCTGCGCCAGTTCGACGCTGTTGGTCGGCGGCAACGCCACCATCGCCCGATCCTTCTGAAAGACGATCAGTCCCACGCGGTCCCGCCGCTGATAGGCGTCCGTCAACAACGACAGCACCGCGCCTTTGGTGGCCTCCATGCGCTCCTCCACGGCCATGGACCAGGAAGCATCCACGACAAACAGCACCAGGTTCGCGGCGCGACGCACGCGCACCTTGCGCTGATAATCATGGGAACGCACCTGCAACACCGGGCCCTGGGGCATTGCGGCGTGACGCTCGCTCTGAAAGGGGGCCGCCGCGCGCAAGGTGGCATCCAGCGCCAGGTCCGAAGGGTCGCGCGGCGAAGGCCGTGCGCGCACATACCGTCCGCGCTTGAGCGTGGTCACCGTGCGGCTACGCCGGCCGCCGGAGCGCCGCTCCTGGCGATCCATGGGCGTTTCCAACCGTCGGGGGTCGAAGAGCGCTCCGATCTCCGTGGACCGGCCGCCGTCCCACCAGGCCCCCTCGCTGGTCCATTTGGGGATCGCCTGCATCGCCTGTTGCTCCTGAGGCAACGAAGTCTCCGGTGCGACTTCGGGTTCACCCTCAGGAGGCGTCAGACTTTTTTTGGCGTCGGCTCTCCTGCGCCTGCGGGCTGCGTCTCCGAGGGACGGGGCAGCGACTCTTCCGTCTGTCTGCGCGCCTGCGCCAGGCGCTTATCGAGCGACTCCAGCGAGGTTTGCACCTCGTCAAAGGGCTTGCGCTTGAGGCGATGCGGCAGGGCGAGCTGCGCTGCCAGGACGATGTCCATGTCGGTGAGGCGGGTGCGCCCTTCCCAGGCGGCGTGAGCCGTCGCCGTCTTGAGGATGACCAGATCCGCGCGATGCCCATCCACGCCCAGGTCGGCCATCATCACGGCGATGGTCGCCAGGTCGGCGCGGGTGTAGCGGACATGCGGCAAGATGGCGCGCGCTTCCTCGATCTGCTGCGCCAGTTTCTGCTCCTGCGGCAGCCATTCCTCGTAGAAGCCCTCGGGGTCCTGCTCATACGCCAGATTGCGCTCCATGATCGCCATGCGCGATGACGCATCGCGCACGCCGACGACGTCCACACACAAGGCGAAGCGATCCAGCAGCTGCGGACGGAGGTCGCCCTCTTCGGGATTCATCGTCCCCACGAGGATGAAGCGCGCCGGATGCTGGAAGGAAATCCCCTCGCGTTCCACCGTGTTCACCCCCATCGCGGCGGCGTCGAGCAGCACATCCACGATGTGATCGTCCAGCAGGTTGACCTCATCCACGTAGAGGATGCCGCGATTCGCCGCGGCAAGCACGCCCGGTTCGAAGCGCCGCTCCCCCTTTTGAATGGCTCGTTCGATGTCGAGCGTGCCGACCACGCGGTCCTCGGTAGCGCCGATGGGCAATTCGACGAAGGGCACTTTGCGTTTAGCGCGCGGCAGTTCCTCGCCCGCCTCAGCGCGCTCCCGGCAGAGCGTGCACCAGGTCGCGGGCTGTTCGGGGTCACAACCGAAAGCGCCATCCACGAGCACCTCGATCTCCGGCAGCAACGCCGCGAGGGCCCGGGCGGCGGTGGACTTGGCCGTGCCACGCTCGCCCCGGATCAGCACACCGCCGATGCGGAAATTGATGGCATTGAGGATCAAGGCGCGCTTCATGCGCTCTTGATCTACAATAGCGGTAAATGGGAAAACCAAACGCTCACCCCGCACTTCCTACCTCCTGCGCCCTGACCTGCCTCGCTCAGGGCAAAAGTTTCCTGTGGATATTATACCGCAAATAGCCCCGCTTCCCCGTGAACGCTCCGGGACCAGTTCCCGGCTGCGGCAAAACAACGACCGGCGTCGGGATGACGCCGGTCGGCTAAATTCGGTACGTGCCTCGTCCGAAGATCTAACGGTCGGAATAGCGCTGTGGACGTCGCCCCTCGTCACGACCCATGTGCTCGCGTTGCTGAGCCTCATTCACCCGCAACGTGCGCCCGCCGAACTGCGCGCCGTTCAACGCCGACATCGCGGCATCCGCACCAGAGGCCTCCATCTCCACAAAACTGAAGCCGCGGTAGCGACCGGTCTCACGGTCGTTGATCATCCGCACAGCGAGCACCTCACCGTGCTGCTCGAACAGCTCCTGAAGTTGTTGCTCGGTCACATCAAACGGCAAATTACCAACGTACAGCGTCTTGTTCATCTCCTCACAAACTCCTTGCGAAACAGTGAAATAATTGCTCTGAGGCCCGGTCAGGGACTGTGCCCTTGAGTCAAAGCCCATTATACCACAATCCGTAAAAATGCAAATTACGTGGTTTTTCTTATGCGGGAGGGCAGCTCAACGCATGTTCCCTTGACAGTGCGACGGATAGTCCCGCCCGACGCTGGACAAGCTTCCCCTTCGTGCTATACTGTTTGAGATAGGCAAGCAGAAGTTCAGACAGTTCAGCCAGATTCGAGAGGTTCCAGCTCCGTCGCACGGGCTGCAGAACCGACGGGAAGCTCATCTCCAGGAGATGTCCCATGCCCCCTACCCTTTGCATCCAGGGCGATGATTCCCGTCACCTTCCTTCAACGGAGGAACGGCGCCGGCTGTTTCGCGGCGCGTCTGAAGGCATACCGGGTACTTTCTAGACTGCAACCCGGCAACAGGAGATAAAAAATGGAGCCTATGGAGCCTGTCGAGATCCCTGAGGAGCACCCAACGCCCGCGGAACCCCCTGCCCTCGCCGACTTCGAGACGTTGATGGCGCGCCATGCGCAGCTGGAGCGGCAGCAGCGGCAAAATCCAGACAGCCTGAACACCGAGACGATTCAGGCCCTGGTGGCCGAATTGCGTGCGCTATCGGCCTCGGCGACCGGAGAGGAACGGCAGGCCCTCGAGGCCGCCCAACGCCGCTGGACGGCGTTTCTGGAGTTGCGGCGGGCCATGGCCGCCAACCGCCGCGGGGGCATTCCCGTCTGGGCTCTGATGCTGCTTACCGTCGCGGGAATGATCGTCATCGCGTTCGGCGTCAGCTGGATGCTGCGGCGCGACGTCAAACCGACCGTGCCGCCTCCCCAAATCAGCCTGGCGGATCTCACCCCCACCCCGGACCTGACCGCGACAGCCCTGACACAACTCGCCATGCCGACGTCAGAAGCGCTCCCCTCCCCCACCCCCACGCCGATCTTCCAGGTGCTGCCGACCGTGACGCCGGCGCCGACTCCCGAAGTCGCGCCCGCGACGACGGCGCCCCTCACCCCGACCGCGACGCCTGCCGTCGCGCCGCACACAGATCCTCGCGGCGACATCGCTTCGCTGGCGGGCGGACAGGCCGTGAGCGCCCCGCCGCAAGGTCTGGATAGCCTCAGCTGCAACATCGGCGGCGATACGTTGATCCTGCGGGAGGCGCTGCCGCCCTTCACCGTCTCCGGCGCGGGAGACGCTGCCCGGCTGACGGTCTGGCTGCAGCTGGCGGAACCGCCGCCGGCGCAGCGCACGCTCACCTACCATTGGATTTTGGCGCTCGATGTGGACGGCAACGCCGGGACGGGCAGGCCGAAAGGCGCGGGCTACATCAATCCCGACCTGGGCACAGAGGTCGGCGCAGGGGTGATGTTCTACCCCAATGGGCGCGCCGAGCCTTATTTCTACATCTGGGATAGCGCGCAGGGAGATTGGGCTTCGGGCGCGCGCGTGCCGGACATCATGGAGGTGACCTTCACCGAAACCCGCGATGCCGTGGCCTTCAGCTTTCCACTGGCGGAGCTGAGCACCGCCATCCAGAGCCTCTCCGGCGTCACCCTCGATGCGGCCCAGCTGCGGGGGCGCATCGGCACCATTGCCAGTTCGGATACCGTCGCGGCGATCGTGGATTTCTGCCCCGATCTGCCGTAAGGGAACCGCTATTCGAAAGATGTGAATGCCGGGGGCGGAAATCCGCCCCCGTTCTGTTTGGCCGCTCACGTATGCCTTTTTACCGTCAAAGTTTAGCCTAATCTCAGTTTAATCTCACTAACCCCGCTTCTATAATGATGAACGTGTGAACGTGTGACCGCAAGGAGCAGCTATGGCCGAATATCGTATCACCCAACACCCTATTTTGTCCATCAGCGCGGAAGAGGAGCTCCCTTTCACCTGGGAAGGACGGCCCCTCACGGCGCGGCCCGGCGAGATGATCGCCTCGGCGCTGTTCGCGCATGGGGTGCGCATCTTTGGGCATCATCCCAAGGATGGCGCGCCACAGGGCATCTTTTGCGCCAACGGGCAATGCGCGCAATGTCTGGTCGTCGCCGACGGCAAGCCGGTGAAGGCGTGTATGACGCCGGTGACGCCGGGCATGGTCGTCATGCCGATGGATGGACTGCCCAATCCGCCCCCGGTGGCGGAGACGCCGCTGCTGCGCGAGGTCGAGACGGTCGAAGTCCCCGTGCTCATCCTCGGCGGCGGCCCGGCGGGAATGTCGGCGGCGATCCAGCTGGGCCAGCGCGGCATCCGCTGCATTCTGGTGGATGATAAGCATCGCCTCGGCGGGAAGCTCGTCCTCCAAACCCACCGTTTCTTCGGCTCGATCAACGCCGTCTACGCGGGTACACGCGGCATTGACATCGCCACGCGGCTGGAAAACGAAGTCCGCACACACGAAAGCGTCGCCGTCTGGCTCAACAGCACCGCCCTCGCGGTCTTCAGCGATGGGAAGGTGGGGATTCTGCGGGAAAGCAAAAAGGCGGGGGAACGCGAAGGCCAGGACACGCAGTACGTCTTAGTCAAGCCCCAAATTCTGCTTGTCGCTACCGGCGCGCGGGAAAAGTCCCTCGTCTTCAAGGGCAACACGCTGCCGGGGGTGTACGGCGCGGGGGCGTTCCAGACGCTGGTGAACCGCGATCTGGTCAAGGCGGCGCAGCGACTCTTCATCGTCGGCGGCGGGAACGTGGGCCTGATCGCCGGTTATCACGCGCTGCAGGCCGGCATCCAGGTGGTGGGATTGGTGGAGGCCCTGCCCGAATGCGGCGGCTACAAGGTCCACAAGGATAAGCTCGTGCGCTTCGGCGTGCCGATCTACACGCGCCACACCGTCATCAGCGCCAACGGGACGGAGCAGGTGGAATCGGTCACCATCGCGCAGCTCGACGACGCCTGGCAGCCGATCCCCGGGACGGAGAAGTCCTTCGCGTGCGACACGGTGTTGATTGCCGTGGGGCTCGATCCGGTGAACGAGTTCACGGCGAAGGCGCGCGAGTACGGCATTCCCGTCTTCGACGCAGGCGACGCGGAGGAGATCGCGGAGGCGTCGGCGGCGATGTTCTCCGGCAAGATCAAGGGGCTGGAAATCGCCCGCGCGCTCGGCGTGGCAGAGGAGGAAATCCCGCGCGACTGGTATCGCACCGCCGAGATTCTCAAGTCGCACCCCGGCGCGACCGTCGCGGAGCGCATTCCAGAGCAAGAAAGCGGCGTCATTCCCGTGTTCCATTGCTCGCAGGAGATCCCCTGCAATCCCTGCACGTCGGTCTGCCCGCAGGAGCTCATCGCCATCCCCGAAGACGACATCCGCGCCGTCCCGGAGTACCTGGGCGTGCAGCTGCACAAGGCATGCCTGGGCTGTGAGAAATGCGTCACCATCTGCCCCGGCCTGGCGATCACGCTGGTGGACTACCGGAAGGACCCCGAGCAGCCGCTCGTCACCGTCGCGTATGAATTCCTGCCGGAGAGCGTCCGCGAGGGCGATGTGCTGACGGCGCTCGACGCGGTCGGTGAGGTGCTGGGCGAAGTGACCGTCGCCAATGTCCGCTCGATCCGCCGCAACGACCACACGGTGTTGGTGAAAGTGCGCGCGCCGAAGGCCATCGCCAAACGCCTGGCGGGCCTGCGGGTGCAGGCGCCGTGGGTCAGCGCGGCGTTGGAAGAGGAGATCACGCGCGTGGCCGACGACGAGATCGTCTGCCGCTGCGAGCGCGTGACGGCGGGCGAGATCCGCGCGCTGATCCGCAAGGGGTACCGCGACATGAACGAGATCAAGGCGGTGACGCGGGCGCAGATGGGCGCCTGTGGCAGCAAGACCTGCACCAACCTCATCCTGCGCCTCTTCCGCGAGGAGGGCGTGCCGCTGAGCGAAGTCACCCGCAACATACCGCGTCCGCTCTTTGTGGAAGTGCCGCTGGGGGTGTTTGCGGGGGTGGAGAGTAAAACGTAATGCGTCCTACGTAAAAGGCCTGGCGACGCGGGAGTTTACGCAGTACGAAGTACGCATTACGCCATTTCGGAGGAAACTATGACTCACCATAATTACGACGTGATTATTATCGGCGCGGGGAGTGTGGGCACACCGACGGCGCTGTGGATGGCCCAGGCCGGGCTAAAGGTGGTCGTGCTCGAGCGGCTCCCCAGTCAGGGGCAAGGCTCGAACAAGGCAGCGATTGGCGGCATCCGCGCCACGCATTCCGATCCGGCCAAAATCCGCCTGTGCCTGCGCACGCTGGACATCGTCAGAAACTGGCAGGAGACTTACGGGCACGCTCTCGAATGGACGCAAGGCGGCTATGCGTTCGTCGCCTACCGCGAGCAGGAGGAGCGGACGCTCAAGGCGCTGTTGAAAATCCAAAAGGCCTACGGTCTCAACATTGACTGGTACGATCGGGACGACCTGCTGGAGATCATCCCCGACCTGAACCGCGAGGGGTTGCTCGGGGGGACGTTCTCGCCGGAGGATGGGCATTGCTCGACGCTGCTGGCGGGGCACGCCTACTACGACGCGGCGAAGCAGGCCGGCGCCGAGTTCCGCTTCAACGAGCAGGTGGTCGAAATCCTCACCCGCGAGGTCGCGCACGGGCCGCACCGCGAGATTATCGGCGTCCGCACCGACAAGGAGACGTACACCGCCCCGGTCGTCGTCAACGCGGCGGGAGCGTGGGCCGCGCAGGTGGGGGCGCTGCTGGGCTTCGACCATCCCGTGCGTCCCGATTCGCACGAAGGCGGCATCACCGAGCCGGTGGCGCACTTCCTCGGCCCGATGGTGGTGGACATCCGTCCCGCGCCCGGTTCGAAGAACTACTACTTTTTCCAGCTGCACAGCGGGCAGATCGTGTTCTGCATCACGCCGGATCCGAGCATCTGGGGCTTCGACTGCCGGGAGACGAGCGTGTTCCTCCCGCAGGTGGCGCGGCGGATGGTGGACCTCATGCCACGATTGGCGGCCATCCGCGTGCGGCGGACGTGGCGCGGGCTGTATCCCATGACGCCGGACGGCTCGCCGCTGGTGGGGTGGGCGCGCGAGGTGAGCGGCTATCTGATGGCCATCGGCATGTGCGGCCAGGGCTTCATGTTGGGGCCGGGATTGGGCGAGCTGCTCATGCGCATGGTCACGCAGCAGCTCACGGAGGACGACAAGGAGACCCTGAAGATCCTCTCGCCGTACCGCAGCTTCGAGGGGATGGAAGCGCTCAAGTAGCGGCGTGAACCGCGAAACCATGAACCGTGAGCCTTGTTCCGACAAGGCTCACGGTTTTTGTCCGTCAGGGCTTGTAGGGCCATGGATGGAGCTGAATGCACGCAGCCAGGGGTTCAAACAGCGTTCAGGAGCGCCTGGGGCAGCTTCGATCCTCACATCTGGCTTGCAGCAGTTTTTCCATCAGAGACTCGCCCTTCCCGCGCCCGCGCAAAGCCTGGATTGGATCCACCTTTGAGAGGGACGCTTGAGAGGGAGGAGCTAAATAGGTGACAATCACCTCGCTGCCGTCTTGCGGCGCCTTTTGCGGATCGGTG
>JAGPHL010000222.1 GCA_018055515.1 Anaerolineae bacterium | reverse complement strand
GCGGTGTATAAGGCGCAGGACCTCCGTTTCCCCAACGTGTTGCGCCTCTGCGCTATCAAGGAAATGGTGAACACGGCCACTGACCCGCAGGTGCAGCAGATGGTGGTCCGCAACTTTGAGCGGGAGGCGAGCATCCTCGCCACATTGAGTCATCCCGCGATCCCCCAGGTCTACGATTATTTCACCGAAGGTAACCGCAGCTATCTGGTGCTCGAGTTTATCCCCGGCCGGGATCTGGAAGCGTTGATTACCGAGACGGAAGGGTTCTTTCCCGAGACTCGTGTGATTAGTTGGGCCGTGCAAATCTGTGATGTACTGTCTTATTTGCACAACCATCAGCCGCGCCCCATTATTTTTCGTGATCTGAAGCCTTCCAACATCATGTTGGATGAGCATGAACGCATTCGGCTGGTAGATTTCGGCATTGCCAAGCTGTTTCAGAGCGGCGCCCGGGGCACGATGATCGGCACCGAGGGCTACTCGCCGCCAGAGCAATATCGCGGCATCGCGGAGCCGCGCGGCGACATTTACGCTCTCGGTGCGACGTTGCATCATTTGCTGAGCAAACAAGATCCGCGACTTGAGCCGCCGTTCTCGTTTCACGAACGACCCATCTTCAAGACCAATCCCACCGTCTCCCGCGAATTGATCGAAGTTCTCGATAAGGCGCTGGAGTATGACATTAACAAACGTTGGGGATCCGCCGAGGAATTCAAACGTGTATTGCTGTCGTTGCCAAGTATGCGCGGGGTTGGCGGCATCCGCCATGGTGCTCCCGAGACGACGGCTTTCGCCGCTGGCGCCGTGAAGCCGCTATGGCGCTTCGCCTGCGAGGATGAGGTGCGCGCTTCGGTGGCGGTTTCCGGCGGCACGGTCTTTGTACCCTCCTACGACAACAATCTGTATGCGTTGGATGCGAGTAGCGGCAAATTTATCTGGAAATACGCGGCCAGCGGCAGTGTGGGAACGACACCGATAGTGGCGGACAGCATCGTGGCCTTCGGTGCGACCGATGGGGTGGTCTATGCTGTCGAGGCGCGTTCGGGGAAGCTGGCATGGACGGCGCCGACGGGGGGCAAAATCTATTCGTCGCCTTCGGTGGAATTCGGCCATCTGTTCATCGGCTCCGATGATCGCCATCTTTACGCCATTCACATGGGAGGGGGCCGGCAGGCATGGCGCTTTCAGGCGGATGGAGCCGTGCGCACTCGTCCCCTGCTGCACGAAAATCTGATTTTCTTTGCCTGCCAGATGGGCGTGGTGTATGCTCTGGGCCTCAACCGCGACATGCGCTGGCGTTTTCGCGCGCGCCGCGGCATTCTCTCTTCGCCGGTGGTCGGCAATGGGATGCTCTACATCGGCTCCCTCGACTGGAATTTTTATGCGTTGGACTTGCGGTCGGGGTGGGCGGCGTGGAAATATCGCACCGGCGGCGCGGTCATTTCCACCCCTGCCTTGTGGGAAGACTGCGTCTTTTTCGGCTCAGCAGATGGGAATGTCTATGCCCTGGATGCGACGGAGGGGCGCATTGTCTGGCGGTATCAGGCGGAGGGGCAGATTTCCGCCTCACCGGCAGTCGCCGGCGAGAACGTGTACATCGGTGGTGTGGACGGCGCGCTGTATTGCCTGGACGCGCGTAGCGGCGCCCTGCACTGGCGCTATGAGACGGGGGGCGCCATCACCGGCGCGCCGACGATCGTCAATGGCGTGCTTTACGTGGGATCGTTGGACCATTACGTCTACGCTTTGCCGGTATAGCCGGGTAAACTATAGCGTGTGGCCATTATGAGGAAGCGAGTATGCCAGTAACTACGTGGTTGCGGCGTTTGCGGGGTCCGAAGTCTGGTGTTGTTGTCGGCGAGGAAGCGGCGACTCTTGTTGCCCCTGCCGATGCTGTCCCGGTTGATTTGCCGCCCCCGGCCGCCACGGAACCGGCGCCGGAGTTGCCGCAAGCGGTTGACCTCGAGACGCCGCCGCTGCGAGCGGTTGAGCCGCCTTCCGTTTCCGAGGAGACGGCAGCCTCTTCTCCTGCGCCGGTCTTTGGCGCCAGCATGGCTTATGGCTGGATTACGGACGTGGGCCGCGTGCGCGACCAGGATGAGGACGCCGTCTTCGTCTTTGTCGCAGAGCAGTGTAGCAGCATGACGATGCCGCCTTTTGGCCTTTTCATCCTGGCTGATGGCATGGGAGGACATCATGCCGGGGAGGTGGCCAGCGCCGTAGCCTGTCAAACCGTCGCTGCGCAGATCATGGAACACGTCTACCTGCCCCTGTTGTATGGCGATGGCGACGTTTTGAAGGAGGGGGACGGCTCCGTTCCTTCGCTGACGGAAACCCTGGCGGAAGCGGTGCAGTTTGCCAACCAGGAGGTTTTCGCCAGCACTCCCGGCAGCGGCACAACACTCACCTGCGCCCTGGTGGTGGGGAATCAGCTGGTGATCGGGCATGTGGGCGATAGCCGGGCCTACCTTCGAGATGGCGGGGGCGCCGTGCACTTGCTCACCAATGACCATTCGATGGTCAAGCAGCTGGTAGACATCGGCCAGCTGACGCCTGAGGCGGCAGCCGTCCACCCACGGCGTAACATCCTCTACCGCGCGGTGGGGCAGGGGGGCGGCCTGACGGTGGACGTGCGCGCTTTGACCCTCGACGGCGATGCGCAGCTCTTGCTCTGCACAGATGGCTTGTGGGGATTGGTCCCCGATACGGAGCTGTGGCAGATTGTGACGGCGGCTTCCTCGGTGCAGGGAGCCTGTGAGCAACTGGTCGCGGCGGCGAATGCGGCGGGGGGCACTGACAACATCACCGCGATTGTAGTGGAGCTGCGCCATCGAATCGCGCCGGAGCCGGGGAGCGCTGCTGATGAAAGCGACCATCTCGCCTGAAGAGGACTATTACGGCATTCTGGGGCTGCCGGCGACGACCACTGCGGAAGAGGTGAAGCGCGTCTACCGGGATCTGGCCCGTCAACACCATCCTGATGTGGCCGGCGGCGACGCGGAGGCCTTTCGCAAGATTCAAGAGGCGTATGAAGTCCTGCGGGATCCGGTGTTGCGGCAGGCCTATGACCGTCAGCGACTGGCGCGCGGCCTGGGACGCGAGACCCCGATCGAGTGCGCCGTGACGTTGAACGCGCCGCGCCTGGTCACGCTGGATGTCCCTCAGATGTTGTACGTGCTGCTGGATCTGCGTTCCCGCCCGACGCCTGCTCCACAGCGTGCGCCGCTGAATCTGGCCCTCGTGATTGACTGCAGCACTTCCATGCAGGGGTCGCGCATGGGGAACGTCAAGCTGGCAGTGCAGAACCTGTTGGAGGAGCTGCAGGAGCGCGATCGCCTGGCCCTCATTGGCTTCAGCGACCGCGCCGAGGTCCTCGTGGACTCGACCTTTGCCTTGCGTGATCGTTCACGCTTGCGCTCTGCGATCGCCAACCTGACCACGGGCGGGGGAACCGAGATTTTACCGGGCCTGCGGGCGGGCCTGGAGCAGGTGCGGCGTTTCGCCGATCCTGCGGCCATCAGCCATGTCATGTTGCTGACGGACGGGCGCACCTATGGCGATGAGGAAGCCTGTCTGTTGGAGGCGCAGCGCGCGCAGGCCGAAAACATCGGCATTTCCACCCTGGGCATCGGCGACGATTGGAACGATTTGTTCCTCGACGCCCTCGCGCGGCACGGCGGAGGCATGTGTCAGTACATCAGCAGTCCGGCGCAGCTTCAGGAGCTGCTGCGCGCGCAGATTCACGACCTGAGCCAGGTGGCTTTGAGTCGTCTCGCCATCAATGTGAATTTGCCTCCCTGGGTGCAGCTGCAGACGGCGTTTCGCGCTGTCCCCTTCATGGAAGTGTTGGACATCCAGCCGGGGCGGTTGTTCCCGCTAGGCGGTCTGGGAGAGGAGCCGCTGACCCTGCTTCTGGAATTGGGCGTCCATCAGCCTGACCCTGGCGAACGGCGCGTCGTGCGGTTGGATTTTGAGGGATTGGCCGCCGGGCAACCGGTTACTATCCGGCGGGATGTGACGGTGTCGTTCGTCCAGCAAGATCTACAGCCTGAGCCTGTGCCCGGACGCTTGCTGAATATCCTGTCGCGGCTGAGCATTTTCCGCCTCCAGGAGCGCGCCTGGCAGGTGCTGGAGCAGGGGGACGTGAAACAGGCGACCCATCTGTTGGAATCTGCTGCGACGCGCCTGTTTGAGATCGGCTACCGTGAACTGGGGCAGGTGACGATGTTGGAAGCCGAACGGGTCCAACGGGGTGCGGAGCCGACGCTCCGCGGCCGTAAACAGGTCCGCTATGGCACGCGCAGCCTGACGCGCCAGTAAAGTGGCTGAACTCGAAAAGAAGTCTCGATAAAGAAGTCTCGATG
>JAGPHL010000221.1 GCA_018055515.1 Anaerolineae bacterium | reverse complement strand
TTCACAAAATCATCCCAAACGGAGGATACACCATGGGATTCAAGCCAGTCAGCACGCAGGTAGATTTTATCGCGCAGGAACACGAGGTATTGGATTTCTGGCGGCGCGTGGAGGCGTTCAGCACGCTGCGCGCGCTGCGCGCCGGTGGACCGCACTGGTCGTTCATTGATGGACCGATCACGGCGAACAATCCGATGGGCGTGCATCACGCCTGGGGCCGCTCCTACAAGGATCTCTGGCAACGCTTCTGGGCGATGCGCGGCTATGAGGAACGCTATCAGAACGGCTTTGACTGCCAGGGCCTCTGGGTGGAGGTCGAGGTCGAGAAAGAGAAGGGCTTCAAGTCCAAAAAGGACATCGAGCAGTACGGCCTCGCCAGTTTTGTGATTGACTGTAAGGCCCGCGTGCTGCGTCAGGCCGCCCGGCAGACCGAGCAATCCATCCGCCTGGGATACTGGATGGATTGGAACGACCCCGCCATTTTGCGCGAACTTGCCGACAAGCTGCAGGAAAATCCCCAGCAAGAGGTGACGTACCCCGGCCCCGCTGGCCCGGTCACCGATACGGTGGAGCAAGTGGTAGGCCGGCTCGGGATGCCGGAAATCGGCGGTTCGTATTTCACGTTCGCCACGGAGAACAACACCACCATCTGGGCCTTCCTCAAAAAGGTGTGGGAGAAGGGTTGGCTCTACAAGGGCACGGATGTGATGCCGTGGTGCTCGCGCTGCGCTACCGCCATCAGCCAACATGAGATTGTGACCGATGGCTACCAGGAACTCACGCACGACACCTGCATTGTCCGCCTTCCCCTGCGGGGACGCGAGCAGGAAGCTCTGCTGGTATGGACGACGACGCCGTGGACGCTGACGAGCAACGTCGCGGCAGCGGTAGGCCCCACGCTCACCTATGTCAAAGTCAAATCCGAGCGCGACGGCTGGATCTACTATCTGGCGGAGGGGACGCTGCAGGCCGTGATGCAGGGGAATTACGAGGTGCTGGCGCGCCTCAAGGGCGAGGAGCTGCTGGGCTGGGAATACGAGGGTCCCTTCGACGAGCTGCCGGCGATAGTCGCCATGGGCGTCCCCGCCGCGCATCGGGTCATCCCCTGGGACGCGGTCGGCGAGGAAGAAGGCACGGGCATTGTCCACATTGCGCCCGGCTGCGGCGCGGAGGACTTCCAGCTGGGCAAGGCCTTTGGCCTGCCCGCGCCCGCGCCCCTCACGGAGGAAGGTATTTTTGTGGACGGCTTCGGCTGGCTGACCGGGCGCGACGTGCATGAGGTGGCGCATCCCATCTTCCACAATTTGGAGGAGAAAGGGCGCCTGTACCGCCATGACCCCTACACGCACCGCTATCCGCTCTGCTGGCGCTGCGGCACCCCGCTGGTCTTCCGCCTGGTGGATGAGTGGTTCATCAACATGGGCCCGCTCTACGACAAGCCGCGTGAGGAACTGACGCCGGAGGAAAAGGCGGCCAGCTTGCGCTATCAGATCATGGACGTGGCGGATCAGATCACGTGGATTCCCGACTTCGGCCACGAGCGCGAGCTGGACTGGCTGCGCAACATGCACGACTGGATGATCTCGAAGAAGCGCTATTGGGGATTGGCGCTGCCGATCTGGGTCTGCGATAATCCTGCCTGCGCCCATTTCGAGGTCATCGGCGATGAGGAGGAATTGCGCGCGCGCGCCATCGCCGGTTGGGAAGCCTTCGAGGGCCACACGCCCCATCGCCCGTACATTGACGCGGTCAAGCTGGCCTGCCCTCAATGCGGCGGGCCGATGACGCGCATCAAGGACGTGGGCAACCCGTGGCTGGACGCGGGTAGCGTGGCCTATTCCACCGTGCGCTATCGCACGGATCGGGAGTACTGGAAGCAGTGGATCCCCGCCGATTGGATCAGCGAGTCATTCCCCGGACAGTTCCGCAACTGGTTCTACAGCCTCATCACCATGAGCACGGTCTTCGAACAGATTCCCCCCACGAAGATCGTGCACGGTTACTCCACCCTGTGGGCCGAGGATGGCCGCCCGATGCACAAATCGTGGGGCAATGCCATCTGGTTCGACGACGCCGCCGAGCGAATGGGGGTGGACACCATGCGCTGGATGTACCTGAACCAGAAGCTGGATCAGAACATGCTCTTTGGCTACAACGGCGCGGATGAAGTCCGTCGCCGCTTCCTCATTCCGCTGTGGAATGTGTACGCTTTCTTTGTGAATTACGCCCGAATTGACGGCTGGACGCCTCCAGCCGAGTTGCTCGACAATCCCAGCCGGTTGGAGGAAGGCGCCCCCAACCTGTGGGCGCCGTGGACTGCGGCCGCCGCGCCGACCGTGCTCGACAAATGGCTCATCGCCCGGCTGCGCGAGACGGTGCTCACGCTCACCGCCGGCTACGAGAGCTACATCCCTCTCAACATCGCTCAGCCCGCCGAGGCCTTCCTCGATGACCTGAGCAACTGGTACGTGCGGCGCAGCCGGCGTCGCTTCTGGAGCAAGGGAGGCGTCAGCGCCGAGACGGACGCCGACAAGCAAGCCGCTTACGAGACCCTCTACACGGCCCTGGTCGTCTTTGCCAAGCTGCTCGCGCCCGTGTTGCCCTTCATCACCGAGACGATGTATCAGAATCTCGTGCGCGGGGTGGACACGACGGCGCCAGAAAGCATCCATCACTGCCTGTGGCCCACGGCGGAACCGCTGATCGGGACCGAGCAGGTGCTGGTGGAGGCAATGACGGCAGTGCGACAGGCGGCGACCCTGGGACACTCGGTCCGCGCGACGGCGAATCTCAAGGTGCGGCAGCCGCTGTCCCGCGCGCTCATCGCCGCCGATCCCCGCCGGCGCGAGGTGCTCAGCCCGCTGCTCGAGCTGCTCGCGGACGAGCTCAACGTGAAGGAAGTTTCCTTCGTCAAGGAAGAGGGCGAGCTGGTGAACTATCAGCTGCTGCCGGCGAACAAGGTACTCGGCCCCAAATTCGGGCAACGCTTCCCGCTGGTACGCAAGGCGCTCCAGGCGCTGCACCCGGGCCGCACCGTCGCACAATTGCACGCCGGGGAGACGCTGGCGCTCGCCCTGGAAGACGGCAGCACGGCCGAGCTCCATCCCGACGAGGTGTTAGTGCAGACGCAGGCGCGGGAGGGCTTCGGGGTCGCGGGAGAAGCCGGACTGGTCGTGGCGCTGGACACGGCCATCACGCCGGAGCTGGCCCAGGAGGGGCTGGCGCGGGAAGTCATCCGCCGCGTGCAAGACCTGCGCAAGCAGGCGGATTACGAGCTCACCGATCGGATTGTGGTGGAGTACGACGCCGGGGACAACCTGGCAGAGGCGATCGCCGCCTTCCGCGAGCTGATCGCCGCCGAAGTGCTCGCCGATGCGCTGGAAGCGACCGACACGCCGACAGGCGATAGGACGCTGGAGGATCACGTCGAAGGCGAACGGTTGGTCATCGCCGTGCGGCGCAGTTGATTTCCCAGGCTCAGGCGCGGAGAAAGCGCACGGGATCCAGCCGGCTCCTCATCGAGCCGGCTGGATTTGTGCAAGCGCCGGCGATAAAGGGCGAATTTCCCCTGGTTATGGCGCGACGATCAAGGCGGCGTCATCCCAGTAGGCGTCGTTGTGCTTGAGGGGCCATTTGGCCTGCCCGAAGACGAAGACGGTGATCGCGCCGTCCGCGCCGACGGTCGCCTCTACCGGGCCGACGCGATCGTAGACGTCACGATACCAGGCGTCCTCGCTCCACACGATGTTGGGCGACCAGGGATCAAGCCCGCCGGTAGGGTCAATCCCCACTCTGAACAAGAATGAATACGGGTCCCCACAGGAATATGCCGGCGGGGGATCATCGTTGCAGGTCCAGGCGTGGGCGTAGATGGAGAACCCGGCGCGCGCGCCGGGCGGCAAATTGGCCACCCGCTGGTACAATCCGCCCTGGTATTTGCCCCAGCGGTACATCGTGAAGGCGCGATCGCCCGTGTGAATCCGCGCCGGTGGCCCTTGATAGAGGGGATTATCCAGCCAGTCAATCAGCCGGACGACTTCAGGCCACCCAAACCCCTGAGACGTATCCATGCTCCACCAGGCGATCCAGTCCTGCGGCACCGGCATGTCGAGCCGCTCGCCGTAATGCGTCTGCCACCAGTGCCCGGCCTCAAAGCCGGGATTCAGCAGCGCGTCGGTGATGGGAAGGAAGGTGGGATTCGCGTCTTCGGCCCGGTTGTTGGCAAAGTTGGGGTCATAGGCGCCGCTGGGGGTGACAACGACGCCGGCGCGCAAAATCCCCGTGGCCGTTGGGGCCACCGTCGCCGCGATGGTCAGCGTCACCCGACTGCCGGCGGTGAGCGTGACGCCCTCCCACGTCCCCGTCTCC
>JAGPHL010000220.1 GCA_018055515.1 Anaerolineae bacterium | reverse complement strand
GCGCCCGTCAATCTCTCCCACACCGGTGATCACGCCGTCGCCCCAGAAGCGCTTCTCGTCCATCCCCAGCGTGATGGCGCGAGGCTGCACGAAGGCGCCGATCTCGGTGAACGTCCCCGGATCGAGCAGTGCAGCGAGACGCTCGCGGGCCGTCTGCTTGCCGCTGGCGTGCTGTCGGGCGCGGCGAGCTTCACCGCCGCCCTGTTGCGCCTCGGCCCGCACCGCCTGTAATGCTTCACTGCTGCGTTGCGTCATGTCAGCACGCTCTCCTTTCCGCCGCACCTTTCAGGTAATGAAAACACCCGACGACGGAAAAAGTTACGCTCTGAGGGTGACATGACCCGGCGGGACGCCACCGCAAATTAAAATGTGAATCGTGAGGGGTGAGTCGTGAGCCGTGACTGCGACAGCTCTCTACTCACGGCTCACTGATCTCTATTTGCTGAAGAGCGAACTGAAGTTCGTGCACCCCGTGTCATGCAAATGATTTTGAGATTTGCTGATTTTTCGGAGGGGATCACTTACGCATTACGCATTACGCATCACGCATTACGCATTACGCATTATGCATTTTCCTGGGAGTCGAAATTCACGCTGCGAGGGACTACAGGATGATATACTTCCGGGGCTTGAGCGGCTGTCCCAAATGGCAGCGCTCGTTGAAGAGGCAGATCGTGCCGCCGCCCTGGGAGAAGTCAATCACGGAGATCGAGGCATTGTCCGCCCAAAAAGGCAGATGGCGTCGCAGGTCGCCGCCGGCGATGAGGGTGAACATCCCCTTGATCACGCCGCCGTGAGTCACCGCAGCCACGGTCTGCCCGGGATGGGCGCGCTGTATGGCTTCCCAAAATGCCACGAGCCGGGCGCGGAAGGCCTTTTCATCCTCCATCCCAGGAATGCGCGGGCGGATCATGGGAGAATCCCAGCTCACGGTGAGCCACTCCCGCAATTGCCGGTAGAGGTCGGGATCCAGCTGCGCCAATTCGCCGGTGTCGCGATCGGAGACGAGGCCAAAATCGAATTCGATGAGGGCGTCACTCACCCGGGGCTCCAGCCCGAGACGCTCGCCGATGATCACGGCGGTCTCATGCGCGCGGGAGAGGGGACTGCTGTAGAGCGCCTGGACGGCGTAATGCTCGCGGAGCCATTCCCCGGCGCGGCGCGCTTCCTCCCGTCCCTCAGCGTCGAGGGGCACGTCCGTGCGCCCCTGGATGCGCCCTTGCACGTTGTGCGCCGTCCGTCCATGCCGAACGAGAATCAGGCGAGTGACTTCAGAAGGTGCAGCTTCAAGGAGATCTGGCATTGGAATTTTGGGCCTCCGGTTAATTTCCTCCGCAGTGTACCGCATTTTGGGGATCGTGCCACCCGCGTGATGCAGGGAAAGGGCATTTGACAACGTTCCCCCCTGGATGTATAATATCGTAAAACGATAACGATAGACGATAATATGACACTGACGTCCCTGTCGCGTGAACTGTTTCTGGGTTTCGTGAAGGCCCACATCCTCTACCACGCCGGCCGCGAGGCGGTCTACGGCCTGTGGCTGATCGAGGAGCTGGCCCGCCACGGTTACGAATTGAGCCCCGGCACTCTCTACCCCATCCTCCACAAACTGGAGGAGGAAGGGTTGCTGGCGAGCGAAAAGCAAGTAGTGCAAGGCAAAGCGCGCAAGTACTACCGTCTCACCGCCGCCGGCCAGGAGGCTCTGGAGCGTGTGCGGGAAAAGGCCGTCGAACTGCTCGACGAAATCCGCGAAGACACCTCTCCCTCACGTCCCGACTGACCACGAAGACCCGGGGGAAAAGAAATGGAGGAATTAAAATGTGGCACACGCTTGATGTAGACCAGGTAATCCAGCAACTGCACAGCGACCCCCGGCGCGGGCTGACCGAAGAGGAGGCGCGGCGTCGCCTCGCTCAATACGGCCCCAATCGCCTGGTCGAAGAGCAAGAAGAGAACCTGTTCAAGGAAATTCTGCACGAACTGACCGAGCCGATGATCCTGCTCCTCCTGGTCGTGGGGGTGCTGTACGCCATCTGGGGCGGGCTGGCCGATACCATCACCATCTTCGCCGTCATCCTGACGCTGGTCGGCGTGGAGGTCGCTACCGAACTGCGCGCCGATAAGTCCGTGGAGGCGCTGCACGAACTGGCCGCCCCGACGGCGCGCGGCGTGCGCGAGGGGGACTTACGTGACCTCCCCACGGAGGAGCTGGTTCCCGGCGACGTGGTGTCCCTGAGCGTCGGTGAGCGGGTGCCGGCCGACTTGCGCCTGCTGGAAGTCTACGGCCTGACCCTGGACGAGGCCGTCCTCACCGGCGAATCGGCCCCGGTGCCCAAACAGACCACGCCGCTGACCGATCCCGCCGCGCCCCTGGCCGAGCAAACCAACATGGCCTTCGCCGGCACGCTCGTGACCCGCGGGCGCGGACGCGGCGTGGTGGTCGCTACCGGCCCGGCGACGGAGTTCGGCCAGGTCGCCCGGCTGGCCGGCGAGGTCAAAGAGCCCAAGACGCCCCTGCAGAGGCAGATGAAGGAGCTGTCCGAGAGCCTGGTGTGGATCGCGGTCGCTTTCTCCGTCGTCGTGCCGCTGCTGGGCGTGCTGGTGGCCCATCAGGACTGGCGGCAGATGGTGCTCACCGGTCTGACCCTGGCCTTCGCCACCATCCCTGAGGAGCTGCCCATCATCATCACCATGGTACTGGCCCTGGGCGCCATCGCCCTCTCGCGGCGCAAGGCGCTGGTCAAACGGCTGCGCGCCGCCGAGACCCTGGGCAGCGTGACCACCATCTGCGCCGACAAGACCGGCACGCTGACCGAAAACGCCATGTCGCTGGCCTGCCTTTGCGCCGACAATCAGAGCCGTCCCTTTGCCCCGCCGGACGTGGATCCTCTCAGCCGCCGGGTGTTGCAGGTCGCCGCTCACAGCCACGAAGCCACCCTCACGCGGGAGGAGGGCCGCCTGGTCGTCCGCGGCGATCCAATGGAGGTGGCGCTGCTGGAGGCCGCCGATCGGGCCGGCCTGCCCGTCAGCGACGAGGGGCTGCTGACCCTGTTCAGTTTCGACAACGAACGCCGGCTGATGTCGGCTGTCTACCGTGAAGCGGAGGGCGATCTCCATGCCTACGTCAAAGGGGCGGTGGAAGCGGTGTTGCAGCGCAGCACGCGGGTCCTGCGCGATGGGCAAGAAGCGCCCCTGGATGAAGCTGGCCGTGCGGCGATCCTGTCCGCTGCCGGGCAACACGCCGCCGACGGCCTGCGGGTGATCGCTCTGGCCGAGCGGACGCTGCCTGAGGGAGACGTGACGCAGGGCGAGGTGGAGCGCGAGTTGCTCTTCGTGGGCCTGGCCGGCTTGGAAGACCTGCCGCGGCCAGAGGTGCCCGCGGCGGTGGCCGAATGCCAGGGGGCTGGCATCCGCGTGATGATGATCACCGGCGACCATCCCAACACGGCCCGCGCCGTCGCCCGGCAGGTTGGCCTGGACGGTGAAGCCGGGTTGTTGACCGGCGCCGAGCTGGACCGGCTCTCCGACGCCGGGTTGGAAGAGGCCGTCGCCCACACCACCCTCTTCGCCCGCACCACGCCAGCCCACAAACTGCGGCTGGTGCAGGCGCTGCAGGCGCGCGGCGAGATCGTCGCCGTCACCGGCGATGGGGTGAACGACGCCCCGGCCCTCAAAGCGGCCGAGATCGGCGTGGCCATGGGCGAGACGGGCAGCGATGTGGCCCGCGAGGCCGCCGACATGGTGCTGGCCGACGACAACTTTGCGACCATCGCCGCCGCCGTGCGCGAGGGGCGCAAGCTCTTCGACAATCTGCACAAGGGCGTGCGCTACTACCTGGCCTGCAAGGTCGCCCTGATCGCCGCCTCCCTCCTGGGAGTGCTGGCCGGCCTGGCCGTGCCCTTTGCGCCGGTGCAGATCGTGGTCATGGAGCTCTTTATGGACCTGGCGGCCTCGGCCACCTTCGTCGTCGAGCCGGCCGAGCCGGATCTGATGCGCCGGAAGCCCCGCCCTCCCAAGCAGCCGTTCATGGACCGCTCCATGCTGACGGGCATCTTCGCCGGGGCAGCGGGGTTGTTCGCGGCGGTGGCGGCGGCGTACCTGATCACCTGGTCCCGCACCGGCAGCCTGCCCACGGCCCAGACGATGGCTTTCGTCACCTGGCTGTTGGGGCACGCCCTCCTGGCGCTGAACATGCGTTCAGAGCGGGCGCCGCTTTTCCGCGTGGGGCTGTTCACCAACCGGCTGATGTGGGTCTGGATTGCCGCCGTCTCCGTCGCCGCGGCGGCCTTCGTCGGGCTGCCCTTCATGCGTGAGGCGCTCAAGGTCACCGCACTCTCCGGCGGACAATGGGCGCTGGCAGTCGGCCTGGCGCT
>JAGPHL010000219.1:1985-4379 GCA_018055515.1 Anaerolineae bacterium | reverse complement strand
TCGCTCCCGTCGAGGTGCTCGGCAGCGCGGATGGACTGGCGCTCGGCGCCATCATCCTCTTCATCCTGATGGTGGGCGGAGCGTTTGCCGTGTTGGAGCGCTGCGGCATCCTCAAGGCCGTGATCCTGCGCCTGGTACGCCTGTTCGGCGGACGCAAATATCGGCTGTTGCTCGTCGTCTCGCTGTTTTTCATGGCCCTGGGCGGCTTCTTCGGCATCTTCGAGGAGGTGGTGCCGCTGATCCCCCTGATGCTGGCCCTCTCCTACTACCTGGGATGGGACACTCTGGTGGGGCTGGGGATGAGCATCCTGGCGACGAATGTGGGGTTTTCCGCCGCGGTGACCAATCCCTTCACGATTGGTGTGGCGCAGCAGCTGGCGGGCCTGCCGCTGTTTTCGGGCGCGTGGCTGCGACTCCTCATCTTTGCGGTGATGTACGGGATTTTCGCGGTCTTCCTGGTGAACTATGCCCGCCGGGTCGAACGTCACCCCGAAAGCTCGCCGGTGTTTGCGGGCGAGCAGGCCGAACGGGCGCGCTATCAACCGCTGGATGTGACAGCGCTGGAGGCTGCGCCGGCGTTGGGCGCGGCCTTGCGCTGGTTCCTCGTCTTCCTCGTGTTGATTCTGGCGGTCCTCGTCAGCGTTCCCTTCGTCCCGGCGTTGTCGCAGTTCGCGCTGCCGCTGCTGGGCGTGCTGTTTTTGAGCGCGGGCCTGGGAGCCGGACGGCTTTCCGGTTTCTCGTGGCAAGCGGTGGGCGCGGCGCTCTGGGAGGGCGTGGTGGGCATCGCCCCCGGCGTGATCCTGATTTTGATGGCGGCGAGCGTCAAACACATCGTGGTCAGCGGCGGGATCATGGACACGTTGCTGCACGACGCTTCCGGCGTCATGGCCGGCACCGGCCCTTTCGGCGCGGCGCTGCTGATCTACGTGACGGCGCTGTTCATCGAGCTCTTCATCAGCTCCGGCTCGGCCAAGGCGTTTCTGATCCTGCCGATTTTGTTGCCGCTGGCCGATCTGGCGGGCGTGACGCGGCAGGTGGCCGTCCTGGCGTACTGCTTCGGCGACGGCTTCTCCAACCTGGCGTATCCTACCAATCCGGTGTTGCTCATCAGCCTGGGGATGACGACGGTGAGCTATCCCAAATGGCTGCGCTGGCTGCTTCGGCTGTGGATCTGGGTGATCCTGGCGTCGGTGGCCTTTCTGGGACTGGCGGTGGCGCTTCACTATGGACCTTTCTGAGGGACGCCTGACCTTTTCCTTTCCTGCGGATTACCCTACGGCGCGCGCGCAGTTTCGAGCCCTCGCGCCCCGCTTGCAGGCGCGTTGGCCGGCGGCGCAGCTGGAGGCGTTTCCTTTGAGCGGACAGGCCGATCTGACCGTGGATGGGTTTTACGCGCCCCCGTTGGAGACGCCGCGACGCCTGTTGACCGTGACGACCGGCCTGCACGGCATCGAGGGCTATGTCGGCGCGACGATGGTGCAGCTGTTGGTCGAGGAATTCCTGCCGCGCCTCGATCCCCGTGAGACGGGCCTGTTGCTCATCCATGCGCTCAATCCCTGGGGGATGGCGCAACGGCAGAAGACCAACGCCGCGAATGTGGATCTCAACCGCAATTTCATCCTCGAAGGCGACTTTCCGGTCGTCTCCAACGCGGATTACGCCGCGTTGCATCCCGTGTTTGCCCCGTCCCGGCCAGTGCAGCGGCGCGACTTGGGTTTGCTGCACTTCCTGCTCACGCTGGTGGGGCCGCTGCGCCGCTTTTCGGTCGCCCGCGTGCAGGAAGCCTTCCTGATCGGGCAATATAGCCATGCGGACGGTATCTACTACGGCGGGACAGCGCTCCAGGAGGAACTGCAGCTGCTGTTGCGATGGCTGCGACCGTGCCTGGAGCGTTACGAGCAGGTGGTGTATCTGGATATGCATACCGGCTATGGCCCGCGTCAGCAGATGAGCGTGGTGCATTCTCCTCAAGAGCTGCGCAGCGACCGTGAGCTCGCGGCGCGGTTGGATTATCCTCTCGTGGTTCATACCGAGCCGGGCGCCTTCTATGCGATACGCGGAGACGTGGTGGACGGGCTGTATTCGCTGACGCGAAGTGAGGCGCCGCGCACGCGCTTTTACGGCGCGGCGTTTGAATTCGGCACGTTGGGCGACAGCTGGCTGGCCAAAATCCGCAGTATGCAGACGATGATCCTGGCGAATCAGCTGCGGCATCACGGCGCCGGGACTGCGGCGGTGCGGGCGGCCGTGCTGCGGCGTTTCGAGGCGCTCTACGTCCCAACGGCGGCGTCCTGGCGGGACAAGGCGCTCGCGGATGGCCGGCGCGCTTTTGAGGGGATTTTGCGCGCGGAGGGATTGCTTGCTGGCGCACACTGAGCAAGCACAAAAATGGCG
>JAGPHL010000219.1:0-1885 GCA_018055515.1 Anaerolineae bacterium | reverse complement strand
CGCAACAGCGGACTCTGGTAGAAGGTTACCGGCCGTTGCTGCGCGCGGTGGAAAACGGCTACCCGTTGGAAGAGGTATATTTCTGTCCGACGCTGTTTTTGGGCGGCAACGAGCCGGCGTTGCTGGAGCGTGCTGCCCAGGCCGGAGCGGAGCTGCTCGAGGTGACGGAGGCAGCGCTGCGCAAGATGACGACCCGCAACCGTCCCGAAGGGTTGTTGGCGGTCGTCCCCATCGTGCGTCGCCCGTTGCCGTCGCATCAGCCCGGCGCGTGTGGCTTCTACCTGATCGTGGAACGCATCGAGCGCCCCGGCAACCTGGGCACCATCTTCCGCTCGGCGGATGCGGCGGGCGTGGAGGGGATCGTGATCTGCGATCCGCAGACCGACGCCTTCAATCCAGAGGTGATCCGCGCCAGCATCGGCGCGGTGTTCTCGACGCCGATGTTCGAGGCGCGCAGCGCCGACGCCCTGGCCTGGTGCCGGCGCTACGGCTTGCAGACGGTGGCTGCGACGCCTCACACGGAGCTGCTCTACACCGCTGCGGATTTCACACAGCCGCTGGCCATCGTGGTCGGCGCGGAGAAGGTGGGCCTGAGCGAGCTGTGGCTGACGCAGGCCGATCTTCGGGTGCGGATTCCCATGCTGGGGCAGGCCGATTCCCTCAACGTGGCGACGGCGACGACGCTGTTGCTCTACGAAGTCGTGCGTCAGCGCGGGGTGTCCGCGCCGCCTCGTTCCTGAGGGAGGGGAAATCTCATGACGCCCTCTTTTGCCTTTTTGACGGCGGAGGATTGGAAGGATTACGCCCTTCTCGACAGCGGGGATGGGCGCAAGCTGGAACGCTTTGGCCCCTATACGCTGGTGCGCGCCGAGCCGCGTGCGATGTGGCGACCCGCGCTGCCGGCGCGCGTGTGGGAGTCCGCCGACGCGGTCTTCCAGCTCACCGGCGAGGAGAGCGGCGGCGACTGGCATTTCCGTCGCCCGCTGCCGGCTACGTGGACGCTGCGCTATCACGGCTTGCGCTTTGAGGTGCAGGCGACGGCGTCGCGGCACATGGGGGTGTTCCCGGAGCAGGCCGCGCATTGGGATTGGATCGCTGCGCAGCTCCAGGCGGCGCGGCGCCCCGCTCGGGTGCTCAACCTTTTCGGCTACACGGGGCTGGCGACATTGGCGGCGGCGCAGGCGGGGGCGGAAGTGACCCATGTGGACGCTTCCAAACGCGCGGTCACCCAGGCGCGGCGCAACCAGGACCTTTCAGGGCTGGCGCAGCGTCCCATCCGCTGGATTGTGGAGGACGCGCTCAAGTATCTCCAGCGTGAAGTGCGTCGCGGCTCGCGGTATGAGGGGCTGATTCTGGATCCGCCCAAGTTCGGGCGCGGGGCGGGGGGCCAGGTGTGGGAGTTCTTCGAGCACTTCCCCGCCTTGCTGGACGCCTGCCGGGAGTTGCTCAGTCCTGAGCCGCTGTTCGTGGTCATCACGGCTTATGCAGTACCGGCGTCGGCGCTCGCCCTTTATCACGCGCTGGAGGAGCGGCTGGAGGGGCTGGGCGGCGCGCTCACGGCCGGGGAATTGGTCACCGTTGAGCAGAGCGCGGGACGCTGGCTGTCGCAGGCCATTTTCGCCCGCTGGAGCGGCCTGGAAGCCCGGACGCAAGCGGGAGGGTGAAGCGGTTTTCACATCAGCCGAGGGGCCGCGAGCCGGCGTCAGGCATGAAAAAAGCGCTCTGTCTCACACAGAGCGCTTTTTGGCTGGGGGCGGAGGATTCGAACCCCCACATACGGATTCAGAGTCCGCTGTCCTACCGTTAGACGAGCCCCCAAAACAGGTCGGAAAAGGGTTTTCCGTGTGGCAGATTATACCACCCTCCTGAATTTTGACAACTCCAG
>JAGPHL010000218.1 GCA_018055515.1 Anaerolineae bacterium | reverse complement strand
GGCGAAGGGGGCGTGAACTTCAGTTCGTTCTCAGGCCAGGATCTATCCCCAGCCAAACTGTAGTCCAGCCCGCCGGATTGTCAACAGCGTTGAAGGATAGGACTGAGTACTCCGATGCGTGTGGTGGCATCGCGTTGTAGGATATTCAGGGCCATCGCCAGTCTGGGGCCTGCAGAAACTGCGTTGGCGCGGGGAAATTTGGAGCTCGCTCAGCATCATGCTGAAGCAGGACAGGCCACACTGGGAGCGATTGGAGCCAGGCAACGCGCGACGCAAGCCCGGCAACTCCTGCCAGAATTCGAGAGGCCACAGCCGCACGCTGAAGCGCTTCTCCCTCACCGCCAGACCTCGAAGGCTAGCCCTTTCGCCTTGGGACGCCTCTGGGCGCGCGCCTGCAACAAAATCCGCCGTCCCTCGTCACTGCGGGTGTAGACCAGCTTCCCCCCGCCCACATACCGCTGCCAATGCCGCGCCAGAGATTCGGCGAGCTCGCGCCGGGCCGCCAGCGCCTTGGGGACGGGATGGTACGCCGCCGTATACAGCCCGGCGTCGTGAAATAGCCGCCGGAGCGGCGACCACAGCGCCCGCAACGGCAGGGATGGCAGAGACGTGTCGTCCCGCAGGATGAGGTAGCGCTGGTCCACTACCGGCTCGAAGAGCTGCTGATACGCTTCGATGAACACGGCCGCATCCTCCGGCGAGGCGTAGTCCAGCAGTACCTCGTAGCTGGCGTCGGGCTGTTCCACCACGCGCACATAATCTGGCTGCAGGTGACGGCTTACCAGGCCGGCGTCTTTCAGCGCCGCGAGCAACGCCTGCGCCACGTCCCGCAGGATGTCGTCGGGCGGCTGTTCCACCAGCAGCGCCTTCCCCAAACGATACGCCGAGCGCACATTCAGGGCGAAGACCAGCAGGGTCCCCAGCACGAGCGCGATCAGCGGCGCCAGGCAAGCGGCGTCGGAACCGTCGCTGCCGAGGGCGAGCTGCAGGAAGATCCACGCGACGACCAGCATCCCGCCTCCCAGCGAGCCCGCAAACATCCGCAACATGCGCTTGAGGGTGTTCTGCACGGTAAACACGGTGCGGATTTTGAGATCGCGCGTATCGAGGCGCGCGGCGCGATAGGTGAAGTTGCTGTATTCCTCACCAATGCCCCACAGCGCGTAGGTCCGTTCCCGGCGGGGAACCTGCCGCAGCATCCGCTGAGTGAAGGACGCAAAGGTGATCTGTTTGAGCGGTCGGGTCGCCAGCTGGTACGCGAGGTCGGGGTCCACATGTCCCACGCCCTTCACAATCCGCCCGCGCTCCGCGCTGCCGGTGAGCGCTACGCTCACGTCGTTCAATGCCGCCTGAAGCCGCGATTCGGGCACGACGCCCCAGTACTGCGCGTGACGCCGCACGAAACGCGCGAGATCCAGGTCCCCCTTCTCGTAGGTCGGCGCGACGCAAATCACGTCCCAGTTGTGCGCCACCTTGTGCGGCCACTGCGGGTCGAGGCGGATGCTGCGTCCCCGCAGCTGTTGCACCGCCGTGCTCGTCGTCACGCTGGTGAGGTCCACGAGGGTGTTGAGGGTGAGTGAGTCCCAGCCCTCGCCGAAGATGCCGCGCGTGCCGATGATACAGCGCGTGAGGCCCTGCTCGAAGAGGCGGGTCATCAGCCGGACGTAGGTGCGGGAATCCCAATCGGGGCCTTCCCCCACGACCTGCAATTCGCGGACGAACTCCGTCGGCTCGGCGCGGCACGTCGCCCGAAGTCCCTCGTCCTCCAGAAGCGCCTGCAGCGCGGCGACGATGTCCGGGCCGTGTACGGCGTCCACCAGCAGGAGCCGCCCCGTCACCAGGACCGGCGCGAGGACGTTGGTGTGAGGGTCGAAGGCGAGATGGCGGAACACCCGCAGGGCGCTGCCGGCGTCCTGATCCAGCACCCCTTTGGCGCGATGCACGCCGCTGCTCAAGCGCTCGAAATCGGTCACCACCACCGCGCGGAGCTGCGCCCCCAGTGCTTCGGCCTCGGCGGTGAGAATCTGCACCACCGCCTCGTCTTTGGATTCGGAGAAGGTGAGGATGAGATCCCCCGGCGAGCGTTGCTGACGCAGGCCGCGCTCGGTGAGCGTGAAGCCAAAGGGCTGCAGTATTTTTCGCAGGCGGCGCAGCAGCGCGTGATCCTGAGGCTCAGGACTGAGCGCCAGGACGTCCAGCCCATAGCGTTCCAGGAGCACGGCCCAATCAGCGAGGGCCAACGGCGCCTCGGATTCCCGAGGCAGCGGCAGGTCTTCGGGCAAAGGGAAGTCACTCTGTCGCAGGAACCGCAGGCACGCCAGGGCGAAGAGCGGTCGCCGCCGCAAGAATTCCTCCCCGGAAAGGGGATGCCCGTCCTTATCCTCGGGCGACAACACCGCGTTGACGATCCAGGCGCGGAAGGCCGCGCTGTGCGTGAGTTCGGCGATGGCGCTCTCGAAGGCGCTCTGGATGTTCTTGAGGTACTCGCGCTCGCGGGCGCTCGGCTCCACGAAGTACACCAGGTCGCGGTAGGGCGCGAGGTCGCCCTCCTTGACCACGGCCGGCGTCGGCACCTCAAAATCCACCTCACCGAGGAGGGCGGTGTAGTTCTCGTAGGCGGCGCCGTCCTCCAGGCTGGGCAACGTCGCCGTGAGGCCGATCACCTCACACGCTGGGATTTGGGCGATGAAATAGCGCAGCACTACCGCCCAATAATCGAGCAGGTGATGGCATTCATCCAACACCACGGTGCGCACGCCGTACGCCAGGAGCCGGTCAATGAGGGCACGCGCGTTCTGATGCAAGAAGGGCGCGACGGCGGTCGGTTCGCCCTGGAGCAGTTGACGTTTGAGGCGTTGGTAGCGCCGCGCCAGCTCGCGGTGATAGGCCGGCGGATTGTTGTTTTGCAGCAGCGTCAACCGTTTCCAGGCGGCCTCCAGCGAGGCGGTCTGACCCTCTTCCAGCAGTTCCTGCACCCAGTGCTCGCGGGCTTGCATCTCTACCCAGGCTTGAGATTCTCCCGGCGTGGAGAGCAGCTGATACGTGAACACATTGATCGGCGCAAGCCGGTTGGGATCCAGGCTCACCAGGGTCTCAAGCGCTTCGGGAGGCGCAGTTTCGGGCAGGAAGAGCGCGGCTTTGGCGCGCCACTGCTCCTGGATGGTGGTAGTGGGCGCAAAAATCACGGCGGGAGCCGCAAAGCGACGGATGAGTTCCAGGCCGACGATCGTCTTGCCGGCGCCCGGCGGCGCGACGAGGTGCTGTCGGTGATCGCCCGGCCCGGCAGCGACCTGCTCCAGAATCATCCGCTGGTATTTGCGGAAGGGATGCCGGAATTGCAACGCCGCGAAGGGAGAACCGGGGGTCGGAGGCAGGTTAGACTTCATGGGCGATGTTCACCCCACCAGCCGTCGGGGCAAAGTCGTTTCTGGCGCGCTCATACGATCAGGCGTTCGTAGAGCGCTTCCAGGCTGATGGTGGGGCAGACGGTCTCTTTGCAGATGATGGTCTGCGCGGCGGCGGCCAATCCCAACCTCACCATCTCGGCGGGCGGGAGTTTCTCGGCCAACCCATAGGCCACAGCGGCCGTCAGCGCATCGCCCGCGCCGACGGGATCCACCACCTCGACATTGAAGGCCGGCAGACGGCCACTCTCATCCGAGGTAGCATACGAGAGGCCCTCCGCCCCCTGCGTGATGATGGCCAATCCCACGCCCAATTGCGCCAGACGGCGTGCGCCTTGTACCACGTCGTTGTCCTCGTAGAAATGGGTCCCCAACAGGGTTTCCGCTTCGGCGCGACTGGCGGTCAGCACGGCCATCTCCGGCAGGAAAGGATGGAGGCGCGGCGCGAGGAGGGGCGTCGTCGCGTCCACACAGACGGGCGCCTCATACTCATGAGCCAGGTGAAACAGCGTCTCCAGAGCGCGCGCCGAAAGGTTGGCGTCCACGCAGATCACATCGGCGTCGCGGAACAGGCGGCGCCACCGATTCAGATGGCCGGGGGTGATGAGGCGGATCACCTGCATGTTGTCGAAGGCGACCCGCAAACGCTTGTCCAGCTGGTAGATGCCCACAAACGTGCCCGTGCGGTGCTCGTTGGACACGATCGCGGCCCCGGTGTTGATGCCCACCTCGCGCAATTGCTGCAGGAGTTGGGTCCCGGTCTCATCATCGCCGACGGCCGTGATCAGGGAGACGTCAGCGCCGAGGCGCGCCAGGTTCTCGGCGATGTTGCGCGCGACGCCGCCGAAGCCCAATTCGATCAGTGCCGGATTGGAGAGCTCCGGCTCGATGGCCAGCTCGCGGGCATAGACTTTGATGTCCAAAGCCGCCGCGCCGATCACCAGCATGTCATATTCGCCGTTCATGAGCGCTCCTCAAAAAATATGT
>JAGPHL010000217.1 GCA_018055515.1 Anaerolineae bacterium | reverse complement strand
CGCGCAGGATTCCAGGTTACTTCAGGAGTGTCACATGAACGCCAGAGCTACGGACATTGCCCAGGATTTCCACCGACCGCGGTATCACTTTTTACCTCCCGCCAATTGGATGAACGATCCTAACGGCCTCATTGACTGGCAGGGATATTATCACCTTTTCTATCAGTACAACCCCCATGGCCCCTTTCATGGCACGATCCACTGGGGACATGCTCGCAGCGCCGACCTGGTGCATTGGGAACATCTTCCCATCGCTTTAGCCCCTGCCCCCGGCGATCTGGACGCTGAGGGATGTTGGTCGGGCTGCGCGGTGAACGCCGACGGCGTGCCGTTGGTGTTTTACACGGGCGTCAACCCGCAGCGGCAGCTCCTGGCGACCGGTTCCCCCGATCTGCTGCACTGGCGGAAGCATCCGGAGCCGCTCATCGCCGCGCCGCCGCCGGACATTGATGCCGGACCCCATCAGGATTTCCGCGATCCCTACGTCTGGCGGGCGGAGGACGCCTGGTACATGGTGGTCGGTTCGCAGGACGTGGGGCGAGGCGGCGTGGTCCTGCTCTACCGCTCGCACGACCTGCTGCATTGGGATTATCTCCATCCGCTGTTGCGGACGGCCGACGTCCGCGAGTTTCCCATCTGGGCCGGTTCGATGTGGGAATGCCCCAACTTCTTCACGCTGGAGGGCGCGTCGGTGTTGCTGCTTTCGGTGTGGGATCAACAACAGACCTACTACCCGGTCGCTTTCAGCGGTGAATATGCGGAGGAGCGCTTCACGCCGCGCCGGCAGTTTCGGGTGGATTGGGGCGACTGTTTTTATGCGCCGCAGGTGATGCGTGACGGACAGGGCCGCGCGTTGATGTGGGGCTGGCTGTGGGAGCGCCGGACGCGGGAGGCGCAGCTCGCCGCCGGCTGGGCCGGGGTGATGTCCTTGCCGCGGGTGCTGTCATTGACGCCTGAGGGCGTGTTGTCACAGCGCCCCGCGCCGGAGCTGTCGCAATTGCGGCGCGCGTCGCAGAGCTGGGAGGCGTGCGATCTTGCCGGCGCCGCCGACGCGCTGGCGGCGGTGCACGGCGCGGAATTGGAGCTGCAGGTGACCTTCGATCCCCTTTCCGCGCCCGAAATCGGCCTGGATGTCTGCGTCTCGCCGGACGGCGCGGAGTTCACCCGCATCGCTTACGACGCGACGCGCGGTCTGTTCAGCGTCAACACCACTCATGCGAGTCTCAGCGCCGCTGCGTGGGGGGAAGTCCTCACGGCGCCCTTCACGCCGAGGCCGGGCGAGCCGGTGCAGCTGCACATCTTTGTGGATCATTCCGTCATTGAGGTCTTCGTGGATGCGCAGGTGTGCTTTGCGGCCCGGGCCTATCCCACCCGCGCCGACACCCTGGGAGTGCGACCCTTTGCGCGCGGGGGGCGTCCGCGTTTCACCTCGCTCACAGCCTGGAAGCTGGCCTCAATCGAGTAACGGGGAGACGGGTGAACGTAGGAACGCGCGTACGTGCGAAGGTGTGAACGTAAGTGATTCGCTGACTCGCTTTTTCGCCTTTTCGCCTTTTCGCCTTTTCGCTTATTCGCTGACTCGCTGATCTCTGTTTCCGAGGAGGTTCTCATGGCACTTTATGGCGCTATCGAAGCGGGGGGGACGAAATTCGTGTGTGCGGTGGGCACCGGACCGGACGATTTGCGCGCTGAGGTGCGTTTCCCCACCACTACACCGGCTGAAACCCTCGACCGGACGATTGCTTTCTTCCGTGAGCAACAACGGCGGTGGGACGAACCGCTCGTGGCGTTGGGGGTCGGCTCATTCGGACCGGTAGATCCCAACCCTGCCTCGCCGACTTTTGGCTTCATCACCACGACGCCCAAGCCCGGTTGGGCCAATGCCGACGTGGTCGGCGCGCTGCGACAGGCATTGGCGCTCCCCATCGGCTTTGATACCGATGTCAACGCGGCGGCGCTGGGAGAATATTGCTGGGGCGCGGCTCAGGGGCTGGATACCTTCATCTACCTGACCATCGGCACCGGCCTGGGAGGCGGCGGAATGGTGGGCGGGCGGCTGATTCACGGCCTGTTGCACCCGGAGATGGGACACATCCGCATTCCCCACGACTGGGCGGCGGATCCTTTCGCCGGCGCGTGCCCCTATCACGGGGATTGCTTCGAGGGTCTGGCGGCCGGCCCGGCATTAGAGCAACGACTCCAGCAGCGCGGCGAGACCGTGCCTCAAGATCATCCGGTTTGGGCGCTGGAGGCTCACTACATCGCGCTTGGGCTCGTCAATTTCATCCTGACGCTTTCCCCGCAGCGGCTTATTCTGGGCGGCGGCGTGATGCAACAGGCGCATTTGTTCCCCCTGATCCGCTCTAACGTCCTGGATTTGCTGGCGGGGTATGTGCAAGCGGCTGAAATTATCGAACACATTGACACCTACATCGTTCCACCGGGACTTGGCGGACGATCCGGCGTGCTCGGAGCGCTGGCATTGGCTCAAATGGCCGTTTGAGGTTGAGCGCCGGCGCTTCAGCAGAAAGATCGTGCCCAAAAACGACCGGTTGGGCAGGGCGACGGCTCTCTCCCTGAACGGTAGCACTCCCTTGATTAGATTCGCATTCTCATCAGCCACAGGTATAATGTGCGTATGACTACTGAACGCTTACAAAAGATACTGGCGCGCGCGGGGTATGGCTCTCGCCGCGCGTGTGAAAAACTCATCGAAGAGGGCCGGGTGATGGTGGACGGCAAGCTTGCCCGACTGGGCGACAGCGCCGATCCGCAGACTCAAAAGATTGCCGTGGACGGCGAGACCCTGCGGTACAAGCCGCCGACCTATACCTACATCATGCTGCATAAGCCGCAGGGGGTGCTTTCGACCGTGCGGGATCCTCATGGGCGGCGCACGGTCCTGGATTTGGTGCGTGTTTCCGAGCGTATCTACCCCGTCGGGCGTCTGGATTACGAGAGCGAGGGGTTGATCCTGCTCACCAACGACGGGGACCTCGTGCAACGGTTGACCCATCCGCGGTACGAGCACCCGCGCGTGTATCGCGCCCTCATCAGCGGCGAGCCGACGGCGGAGACGCTGGAGCGTTGGCGGCGGGGTATCGTGCTGGATGGTCGCCCGGCGCGCTTCGACAAGGTCGAAATCGAATCGCAGACGCGCGGCGAGACGTGGTTGCGCATCACCGTCCACGAAGGGCGCAATCACCTGGTGCGCCGCGTCGCCGCCGCTTTGGGCCATCCGGTGATGCGGCTGATCCGCGTGGAGATGGGGCCGCTCAAGCTCGGCGATCTGGCGCCGGGGCGTTGGCGGCCGCTTACAACCGGCGAGGTCAAACTGCTCACGGGCAAGCGCGCCCTCCGCCCGGAGCGGCGGGCCGACTCCAGAAAGGCGCCGGCTTCGCGCAGCCGCAACTCCGCTCGTACCCCACAGCCCTCGGAGCGGAAGAAGAGGCGTCCGTAGACGATGTGCAGACCTTCGACCATTGCCATAGATGGGCCGGCCGCTTCAGGCAAAAGCACGCTCGGATATTACCTGGCGCAGCGGCTCTCATACCTCTACCTTGATACCGGAGTTTTGTATCGCGCCGTCACCTGGGCGGCTTTACAGCAAGGGGTGGCGATCACCGATGAGGCGCGCATCACCCGCCTGGCGGAAGAGGTGAAGATTGACGTTTTCCCACCTACCGAGGAGGACGGACGGCAGTACACCGTCAGAATTGGGGATACCGACATCACCTGGGCGATTCGCACGCCCGACGTAGATCACGCCGTGTCCCCGGTCTCGGCCTATCCCGGAGTTCGCGCGGCGCTCACCCGGCAGATGCGGCGGATTGCGGCGCCGGGGCGCGTCGTCATGGTTGGACGTGACATCGGCACCGTCGTCTTGCCCGAGGCGGACCTCAAGATCTACGTCGTCGCCTCGGCGGAAGCGCGCGCGCAGCGGCGCCTGCGGGATCGCCTGCAGCAAGGCTCCCCTTCCTCCTATGAGCAGATCCTGCAGGAAATTCGTCGCCGCGACGAGATAGACAGCAGCCGTGAGGCCGCGCCGTTGCGGCCGGCGGAAGACGCGATTCTCTTCGACACGACCGCCCTGAGCATCGAGCAGATGTTCGTCGCGGCGGAGCAGTTGGTGGACGCCTGCGCCTGCGAAGCGTCCGCGTGAGCGCGTGTTGTGGATCCAGTTAGTGGGGAGGTGAGGGAATGGCGACAGAACTGGCGATCAAGGAAACTGTATTGCAGCAGTGGGAGAAACGCGCCAAACGCGCCCGCAAGAAACTCGCGCGTTTGGGAAATAGGGTCGAGCACGAGCGCTATGAACTGGAGATTGCCCGGCGCTTGCTCCCCAAGGCCACAGATGAAGACAGCCGTGACGCCTGGCGGATCCACGTCGAGGCGCTCGAATCGGTAGTGA
>JAGPHL010000216.1 GCA_018055515.1 Anaerolineae bacterium | reverse complement strand
TTGAAGCCGTCGGCGTAGCCCGCCGGGATCGTGGCAATCCACGTGCGCTCCGGCGCGACCCACGTCCGCCCGTAGCCGATGCTCGTCCCCGCCTCCACTTGCTTGAGGAAGGAGATCCGCGTGAGGAAACTCAGCCCCGGCTTGAGCGGGATCGTGCGCGGCGTTTCCGCATCGGGATAGAAACCGTAGATCATGATGCCGGGGCGCACCATGTCGAACCAGCCGTCGGGATGAGCCAGCACGGCGCCGGAGTTGGCGCAGTGGACGAGCGCCACCCGTCGCCCGAGCGCGGCGTGAATCGCGTCCACGGTCGTGCGGAAGCGGGCGATCTGTTCGCGGGTGTAGGCCGGATCGGCGATGTCGCTCACCGGCAGGTGCGTGAAGAGGCCCTCCAGCCGCAGGTGCGGACACGCGCGCTCGAGGTGCGCCGCCAGCGCGGGGGCCTCCTCCGGCGCGACGCCAATCCGTCCCATGCCGGTGTCCACCTTGAGATGCACCGTCGCCGTGCGCCGCAGCGCGCGACACACGCTTTCCAGCGCGTCGGCGTTGGCGCGGTCGCACACCGTCAGCGTGAGGTCATTTTCCACCGCCGCCGCCATCTCTTCGGGGAAAGCATGGCTCAGTTTGAGGATGGGCAGCCGGATGCCGGCGGCGCGCAGTTGCAGTCCCTCCGGCACGGTAGCGACGCCCAACCACTCGACACCGATCTGCTCGGCCATGCGGGAGACTTCCACCGCGCCGTGGCCGTAGCCGTTGGCCTTCACCGCGATGAGAATCTTCCGTTCCGGCCCCACCGCCTGGCGGATGCCTTCAAGGTTGAAGCGAATGTTCTGCAGGTGAATGCGAGCATGGGTTTGATAGAGCATGTGTCTGCTAGTCCTTGTGTAGAAATGGGTGATGGGTGATGGGTGCTCGTTACCCCTTACCTATCACCACCTTCTGCACATAAGGCGACGTGCTTGCGGCAAGGAGCGCGCCGTAGCCAGGGGTGAACGCAATTTCCGCGCCGAGGGTCACGGGGCGCTGTGCGTCCTCCACGTCGAGGATGAGATGATCGCTGCTGCCCCCCAAGACGATGACACCCGGATCCTCCGGTTCGAGGTTGTCCACGACGACGTCCTGCCGGCCCAGGTTACAGATGGCGCGCCAACGCACGCCGCGATCCACGAACTCCGGCGTCCCGCCGAAGGCGTCCTGTCCGCGCTCGCCGATGGGGACGGAGGGCTTGCGCTCCAGCTCCACCACCTCGCCCACCACGCGGAAGGTGTCCTGCCGGGCGCCGGGCCAGGGCGAGCGGTCAATCACGCTGCGGCCCAGCAGCATCGTCTCGCCGATGCGCAGCATGTTGATCTCCGGCGGCATTCCGCCGGCGGCAAGCAACGGCAGATTCGCGCTGTTCCCGCCGCAGAGGACGGGCAGCTCCAGACCGGTCGCCGCGCGGCAGGCATCGCGGAGGTCCCGCAACTGCTGCATCTTCTCCGCGGTGGGGATGACGCCGCCGTAACAGGCGAGGTTGCAGCCCAGGCCGATGATCTCGAGGGCAGGCAGCGTCGCCGCCTCGCGGAGCGCGTCCACGGCGCGATCGGGCCAGATGCCCTCGCGCAGATCGCCGAGATCCACCATGAAGATGACCTGATGCCGGACGCCGTAGAAGGCCGCGGCCTGCGAGAGCAAGCGCAGCGTGGCGACGGATGAGTTGAGGGAGACATCGCTCCAACGCACCACATCGGCGGCCTGACCCGGCGCGGGGATGCGGAGCAGCATCAGCGGCAGCGTCACGCCCATGCGCCGCAGCGCCTGCAGGTTCTCGAGGCGCGAGTCAGCGAGCAAATCCGCGCCCGCCTCCACGAGCGTCTGCGCCACCGCCGGATGCGCGCAGGTCACCTTGGTCACGGCGGCCACGCGGATGCCATGGCGATGGCACAGGCCCAGAATCGCGTGCGCGTTTTCCGCGATGCGCTGCGGATAGATTTCCAGTCGGGGAGTGAAATTGGGCATGGGGCCTCCAAGAGGGATAGGATGAGCGCACGGGGCGCACTCAATCTATATGCGCCATCATGTTCTATCATTCATTATTGTGGGTATCATACGGCGGCCTGGCTTCGGCCACGCTGGCTGCGGCTTGCCCGTAGCGCGCCCCAGGTCCCTCAACCATCGGGAGCGGCGTGTAGGGTTCGATGTTCTCCAAGGCAGCGGCTTCTTCACGCCGGGCGTGATACAAATCCCACCGCAGTTGCAGATTCAACCAGAAATCGGCAGAGGTGCCAAAAAATCTGGCAAGGCGCAAGGCCGTGCCCGGCGTGATGCCGCGCCGCCCATTGACGATCTCATTGATGCGCTGATACGGCACGGACAGCGCGGTCGCCAGCTCGCGCTGCGTCAAATTAAGCGGCGTTAGAAATTCCTCCAGCAATATCTCGCCGGGATGGGTGGGCATGCGATCAGTTGGCACTCGCACCATGGCCATACTCCTTCCTGCATGAATCAGTGATAGTCCACAATTTCCACTTCATCCGGCTCTGCTTCACGCCACACGAAACAGATCCGGTATTGATCATTAATGCGGACACTATATTGCCCCTTTCGTGATCCGCTGAGCACTTCCAGGCGATTCCCCGGCGGGATTTGCAGCTCGTCCAGCGAAGTCACAGAATCCAACTGATCCAATTTACGCACCGCAACTTTCCATAAATGGGTCGGACATACCTGCCGCGCTGCCTGGGTATTGCGGCCGTTGAAAATATCTTCAGTGCCCGTGTTTTTGAATGTGCGGATCATATTCACATGATAGCACGGAATTCATGCTACGGCAAGCGCCATCACAGAGATGCGCTGCGGGTAGATTTCGAGCCGGGGAGTGAAGTTGGGCATGGGGCCTCCAAGAGAGGTAGGGTTATCGAACGGGCGCACTCAATCTATGCGCGTCCTCGAGTTCTGTCATTCATTCCCAAGAGAAGGCTCTTATCTGAGCCGGGGTGCACGCAGCTGGCTGACGGGGCGTCGGCCGCTCTCGGCCAGCTCCTCCGCTACCCAGCGGCGGAAGGTCTCTTTCACCTCCAGGGGGTGCGCCTGAGCAAGGGTGCCGAGCGCGGAGAAGCGATAATCGCGGTCGAGCAAAATCTGCGCTTCGGGACGCGGCAGGAGGTATTTGCCCGGCCCGGTGCAGACGCGCCGCAGAATCACGTCCCCGCCCTCGACGCGGGTGAGCGCGCCGCCCGTGCCGATGACCCATTTGACCGCGGTGAGGTCCTTCCCCTTGACGATTTGCTTCTTGCCGGTCGGCATGTAGAGGTCGCTCACGACGCCGGCATGTCGCCGGACGCCGGTCTCGACCGCCTGCGTACAGAGCCAGCGGGTGAGCTCTTTAGCGCGCTCGGTGGTGGGGATGGCCTCCAGGTCAGCCAGGCGCGCTTCCCATTCCGGGTCGTGCTGCAATTCCACGATGTTGCGCGCGTTGACGTAGACGCCCAGGTCGCCCTCGACGGTGCGTTTGGCGCGCGGCTCCGGCTCAGTGAGGCGCGGGGCCCACTCCGGGCTGCCGTCGGTGACGCTGTGCACGTCCGTCGTCGCGCCGCCCACATCAAAGACCAGACAGTCCCCCAGATCCTCGGCGAAGAGCTCGGCGCCGCGCAGCACCGCGCCCGGCGTCGGGAGGATGCCCCAGCGGGTCAGCTCGGCGATGTGACCCATCCCCGGCCCATGGATGATGTGCCGGTTGAAGACTTCGTGGATCACCCGGCGCAACGGCTCGACGTTGAGCACATCCACCTCGGGGAAGACGTTATCGGCCAGCAGCAGCTCCATGCCGGCTTCCGCAAAAATCTGCTGGATGTGTTTGCGGATGGCGATGTTGCCGGCGTAGATGACCGGTGCGGATAACCTCAGGCCGGCAAGTTTCTCGGCGTTTTGCAGGACGATGGTCTTCTCGCCGTAGTCCACGCCGCCCGCCAGGAGGACGATGTTGGGGCGGATGGCGCGGATGTCATCCAGATCGTAGGGGCTGAGCGCGCCCGCCGTGACCAGCTTGACGATGGCGCCCGCGCCCAGGGCCGCCTCGCGGGCCGCCCGCGCCGTCATGCTGTAGGTCAGCCCGTGGACGGTCATCCGCAGGCCGCCCGCCGCCGAGCTGTTGACGAACGTCTCGCGCGCGGGGGGCAGCGGGCCGAAGTGCGCCTCCAGGTCAGCGATGGCTTCCTGCACGCCCAGGCGCACGTCGCCGGCAGCGACGCTTGTCGGCGCGAAGCCCTGCGCCCGGTGCACAAAGCCGCCGTCCTCTAGCGTGAAGGCATTGGCTTTGGTGATGGTCGAGCCGACTTCCAGGGTGAGGAAACATGATGGCACTTTGATCTCCTGAAAACGATGGAACACCCTCGCGACTTTTCGCACTCATTGTCATTGTAGCACCGCCGGCCACGAA
>JAGPHL010000215.1 GCA_018055515.1 Anaerolineae bacterium | reverse complement strand
TCACCTTCCTGCCGAGCGGAGAATCGCCTGCAGGATTTGCTCCGGATGGATCATCTCCCCGCCGGCGTGATGCACTCCCACCGCCGGACGCCCGCTGCAGCGCTCCACCTCCAAACGCACCTGCCCCAGGTTCATCTCCGCAACGATGAAAGTGTCCACACGCTGCGCCAGGTCGCGCAGGACCGCTTCAGGGAAGGGCCACAGCGAGATCAGCCGCAGCAGCCCCACCGGAATGCCCCGCGCTCGCGCCTCACGCACCGCCCGTCGCGCCGAGCGCGCCGTGCAGCCGAAAGAGACCACGACGATACGGGCATCCTCCAGTCCGTAGTCCTCCAGACGGGTGATCTCCTCCACATGACGGTCAATCTTCTCATTGAGGCGCGTCACCAGCGCGTGATGCGCCTCGCCGGACATGTCCGGGTAGCCGCGCTCATCGTGAGTCAGGCCGGTGAAATGCACGCGGTAGCCCTCCCCGGCGTGCGGCAACGGCGGGACCAGGTCGTCGGGATCGGGCTCAAACGCGCGATAAGGGCCTTCCGTCGGCGGCGGGGTCGTCGGACGTTTGCGCTCCCAGCGGGGCAGTTGCTCCGCCGGCGGGATCACGACCCGTTCCAGCATGTGTCCGATCACCTCATCACCCAGCAACACCACGGGGGTGCGGAAACGATCGGCCATGTTGAAACACAGCACCGTGAGGTCAAAAGCCTCCTGCGGGGACCAGGGCGCGTAAGCGATGAGGCTGTAATTTCCATGCGAGCCCCAGCGCACCTGCATCACATCCGCCTGTCCCACCATCGTCGGCAACCCGGTAGAAGGGGCGCCGCGCTGAATATCCACGATCACGCACGGCAGTTCCAACATCACCCCCAGCCCCAGGTTCTCCAACATCAGGCTCAGGCCCGGCCCCGACGTCGCCGTCATCGCGCGCGCGCCGGCCGCAGACGCGCCCAAGACAGCCGCGATGCTGGCCAGCTCGTCTTCCATCTGAATGAAGACGCCCCCCAGCTCCGGCATCCGCTGCGCGAAACGCTCGGCAATCTCCGTCGAAGGCGTGATGGGATAGCCGGCGAAAAACCGGCAGCCTGCCGCAATCGCGCCCTCAGCACAAGCCTCATCCCCATGCATGAAATGTTTTCCGGTCAGAACCTCACGTGCGCTCAAATCTACCCCCTTTAGCGGCCGCGCCGCCGCGCCGCCGGCGTCTTGACCTCACCGCTCAGCCGGTCGCCTCTTCCGTGTAGATGGCGAACTCTGGACAAATCATCGTGCAGAACTGACAGTGGACACAACTTGTCTCCTTGCCAGGCACGATTTCGGGAAAGTGATAGCCTTTGGCATTGATGGCCGCGGATTCGCGCAACACCTCGCGAGGACAGAACTCAATGCAGAGTCCACAGCCCTTGCAGCGCTCAGGGATGAGGTAAACCTGCCCCTGAGGCGTCTTCATCTTTTCCAGGTTCAACGGGGTGCGCGCAAAAGCCTTCATGGCATGGGACCTTTCTGGGGACATAAGCGATGGGAAGCCTGACGGGCAAAGAACTCCCGCCACGGGATGCTTTCGAAGTCGCAGAGCGCTCTGGTCGTCAACGACATTCCCCCCTGAGCAGGACATGGAAGATGCAAGTCACGGGAAGCCGAAGAATCACCCTGATTATCAGCCAACCGGCACAGAATGTCAAATCCCTTGCCGGCCACGTTCCCTCCTCTCGCTGCGGGCGCGGGTCAGGAGAATCGTGACGTTTGTCTATTGACCTCCCACCGATTTCTTGCTATACTATACTCTAGCACTTTATCCTCGGAAAGCGCTTGGGCGCACGACGACAAATTACAGAAGCGCTATGAGCATGAGAGGTGTGGGTATCCCAAGTGAGACATGCAGATGGTGTCGCCAACTGATACGGTGGCCACTACCCTACCTTGCATGTAAGTGTTCAGCCTGGCGTCAGGTAGCTTGACGGCGATGGATAAACCTTTGTGAGCTGTAGCTTTTGCCCCTCCCCCAGCCCCCTCCCCAACGGCGCCTGCGCCGTTGGGGAGGGGGAGAAAAAATAAGGGGTTTTGCAGTCGGGCTACGCCCGCCTGCAAAACCCCACAAAAAAGTTCCCCTTCTCCCCGCGCCTTGCGCGGGGAGAAGGGGCCAGGGGATAGGGGGCAAGAGTTGATTCTCAACCTTCAGCAGTCGCCAGAAAACCTTGCATTTTTTAGCCCATGGCTGAACAGTTACCCTTGCATGAAGACGCCCCGGCAGCTGCCCAAGTCTGCTGGCTGCCGGGATGAGGAAAGGAGGTGATCGCTCCCAGCATCATTTGAGCCGTAGGGTTGTTTGTCCGCTTAGATTTCATATCCTCAGGAGGATCCAGACATGCGTAGACGATCTTGGAATGTGCTTTTGATCGCTGCATTGTTGTTGGGGGCGCTGCCGATGACGGCGACGCCGCAACAGACCACGCTCGCGGCCGCCCCCGCGGCTTCCGGGCCCACCGCTCCTGTCGCAAACACCCCGCAGACGGGCGCTGAGCCGCAGCTCACGACGCCGGAACGGCAAATGCCGCCCCATGTGCAAGAACTCTCTGCGGAGGAACTCGCGGCCGCCGAATCCATGAGCCCCGAAGAATTCGTGGGGCAATACGGGTATCTTCCCCATGCGTTGGAAGATCAGGCGGCCGGCCGCTCCACCATGCTCATCATTGAGCTGGACCAGAAGCCCCTGGCCGCCCGCTACGCCGAACAGCGCGCCGCCGGGCAGGCCATGGCCGCCAGCTCCATCGAGAGCTACGTCGCCGACCTGGAAGCCGCCCAGGCCCAAATCCAGACCAAACTCGAAGGATTGGGCGTGCAGGTAGTTTCCAATTACACCACCGTCTATAACGGTTTCCTGGCCCAGGTGCCCCTGGAGCAGGTCAATGCCATCCGCGACCTCCCGGGCGTCGTGAGCCTCCATCGCGCTCCCCAATACGTGCCCGACCTGGGCAGCAGTGTGCCGCTCATCGGCGCGCCGGAGGTGTGGGAAGACCTGGGCTTTGATGGCGAGGGCATCGTCATTGCCATCATTGATACCGGCATTGACTACACCCACATCGCTCTGGGCGGCAGCGGGAACCCCGAGGATTACGCCAACAACGACCCCGACATCATTGAGCCGGGCACCTTCCCCACCGCCAAAGTCATCGCCGGCTACGACTTCGCGGGCACCACGTACAACGCGGATCCTAACAGCGCTGCCTATCAGCCCATCCCCCATCCCGACAAAGACCCTCTGGATGAGGGAGGCCACGGCACTCACGTTTCCTCTATCGCCGCCGGCCTGGCGGGTGGTCAGGTGATGACCGGCACGGCGCCCGGCGCCAGCCTGATGGCGCTCAAGGTTTTCGGCGCCGCAGGCTCCACGAACCTGGTCATGGACGCCCTGGACGCGGCCGCTTACAACTACCTCTTCAACGGCTGGCCCCAGGTCATCAACATGTCGCTGGGTTCCAGCTATGGGCCGGGCAACATAGATGATCCCGATATCGTGGCGACGAACAATGCCGTGGCCGCGGGGATCGTGGTAGTCGCCTCTGCCGGCAACTCCGGCAATATCATCTATTCCACCGGCTCGCCGGGCAACGCCGACAAGGCCATCGGCGTCGCGGGCAGCACGACCGGCTGGGTGACGGGCCCCACCGTCAACGTAGCGGGGAGCACTGTTCCTACCCTGACCGACATCATCTACATGCCCCCTGCTTTCTCCGACGATGGACGCTATCTGACCGAAATGGCCGCTCCCCTGGCCTACGCCGGGAACTACAGCAGCAAACTCCTGTGCCCGGGCAGCACCGTCTCTCCCGCCAATGCCTTCGAGGGAAAGATCGTGCTGATCGAGCGCGGCACGTGCACGTTCGCGGAGAAAGTCCGCACCGCTAAATCCCTGGGCGCGGTCGGCGCCTTGATTTACAACAACGCGGCCAATGGCAACACCTACGTGACCATGGCTGACGACGGCGGCGATAACTTCGTCCCGGCGGGCTTCCTGGCCTATCAGGATGGCGTGTACCTGCAAACCGCCGATGGACTGACGATCACGGTCAGCGCGGAGAACGACGTCAGCACGGTCGTGGATCGCTACGTACCTGCCGACTCGGTGTATCCCGCTTCATCCCGTGGCCCGCGCGGCACGGATTCGCGCCTCAAGCCCGAAATAGCGGCTCCTGGCTACAACATCTTCGCCGCAGCCATGGGCACAGGCGACGAAGGCGTCTCCTTCAGCGGCACCTCGATGGCCTCGCCGCATGTCGCCGGCGTGGCGGCGTTGATGGTGCAGGCGCATCCCGATTGGACGCCCGAGCAGATCAAGGCCGCGATGATGAACACCGCCGTGGACCTCGTGGACGGCACCCCGATTCCGCGCCAGGGCGCCGGGCGTGTGGACGCCTACCGCGCTGTG
>JAGPHL010000214.1 GCA_018055515.1 Anaerolineae bacterium | reverse complement strand
ATGCGTCGCTCGCCGTGCTGGCGCACTATCCTGAGGTGCGCGTGCTGGCGCTGGAGCGCAATCGTGGCTTCACCGGCGCCTGCAACGCGGGCCTTGCCGCTGCGCGGGGCGCCATCGTCCTCTTGCTGAACAACGACACGGAGGCCGATCCGCGCTGGCTGGCCGAGATCGCTGCCGCCTTCGAGACCCATCCCGAAGTGGGACTGCTCGCCTCCAAAATGCTGCTCTTTGACCGCCGCGACACGTTTCACACCGCCGGGGATTTCGTCACGCCGGATGGCCTGCCGCACAATCGCGGCGTTTGGGAGCGGGATGAGGGGCAGTACGATCACCCGGCCTACGTCTTCAGCGCGTGTGGGGGCAGCGCGGCCTACCGGCGACGCATGTTGGAGGAGATCGGCCTGCTGGACGACGATTTCTTCTTTTCCCTGGAGGACGTGGACCTGGCATGGCGGGCGCAGCTGGCCGGTTGGCGCTGCCTGTACGTCCCTTCGGCGGTGGTCTATCACAAACTCAAGGCTTCCGGCGGGGGCGTGACCGCTTCTTTCTACGACGGGCGCAATCGCCTGTGGGTGTTGGCGAAGAATTATCCGGCGGACCTCTGGCGGGTGCATTGGCGCGAGGTGTTGGGCGGCGTGAGGCGCACCGGCTGGGCCGCCCTCAAAGCGTGGCGCGGCAAGGAAGCGCGCGCTACCCTGCGCGGCATGGCGGCGGGCGTGGGCGGTTTGCCGCGGATGGTGCGCAAGCGGCGGCAGATCCAGGCGCAGCGCCGGGTCGAGCGCGCCTATCTGGAGCGGCTGATGTCCCCGCCCTATGAGATCGCCCTCCCGCCGGACTGACTCTGAGACATGCCGGCGATGCGACTACACTTTCTCTCGTCAGGTTGTCTTCAGCCGAACCGGGAGGGTTCAGAACCACGCCAGGTAGAGCGTGCGCAGGCTCAGCAGAATGATCACCGCTCCGACCAGGACGAGCAGCACCCGCGTCGGGAGTTTGCGGCAGACGTAAGCCGCCAGCGGCGCGGCGATGATTCCCCCGCTCAGCAATCCCAAGACGGATTGCCAGTGCTGACTGAGCGCCGTCCCCAGCGTCAGGAGGAAGGTCACCGATTCGGCGAGGGTGACGAAGAACTCTGAGGCATTGACCGAGCCGATCATCTTGTGCGGCAACCGTCCGCTGGCGACCAGCGTGGTGGTGACAATGGGGCCCCAACCGCCGCCGCCGATCGCGTCGAGAAATCCGCCCGCCAACCCCAGGGGGATGAACCAGTGCGCGGGCTCGCGGTCATGGACTTCCAGCTTTTTCCATGCCATGAGCAGAATCCGCACTCCCATGATCAGCAGGTAGAGAGACACCAGGGGCTTGATCACGTCCGAGGGAAGGGTGGTCAGCACGTAGGCGCCCAAGACGCCGCCCAGCACGCCGGGAACGATGAGCCGCTTGAACACCTCGGCGTCTACATTGCCCAATCGGAAGTGCGAAAGCCCTGAAATGCCGGTGGTGAACATCTCCGCGATGTGGACGCTGGCGCTTGCTATGGCTGGCGGCACCCCCATGCTCAGCAGGAAGGTGTTGGAACTGACCCCGTAGGCCATTCCCAGTGCCCCATCTATCATCTGCGCGACGAAACCGACCAACGCATACAAGAGGATTGTCTCCATGCTGAACTCTCCTTATCTTAGTAGCCGTGTCCTGTTTCGAGAGAATCGCTGGCGATCGGGATATTCGCTGCCGCATGAAGGGGGCTGGCAATTGCGCAGACGATGGGTGGAAAATGCGGCCCGGTTGCTGCCTCGCCCTGAAATTATTATAACCCGAATTGGCGCGTTGGGCGAAGCTCCCGGACGCCGCCCGCCTGCAAAATCCCCCCCTCTTCATGAATCCTCCGCCGGGCCGATTTGCCTTTTGGCGTGAATGCGCATAGAATGGAGCTATGTGAGGCGCTCGTCAGGCAGATGGGCGCCGGTAGTCGTGTTCATGATGAAAGGAGGCTGAAATGATTGTGGAGCTGGATCGCACGGGTACTCTCGATGGATTGCAAGCCGCGCTGGAGCGTGTGTTACAGCATCCCGAGGTGCGCGGGCTGCAGATTTTGGCTTCGATCAACAATCCCTGGTCGGCGGCTGAACTTGAAACGGCGCTCAAGCAGCTGCCTGTGCCGGCCTTTGGCGGCCTGTTCACAGGCGTGATTTACGAGGGACAGGCGTATGACGTGGGCACGGTCGTGGTGGGCCTGCCGACTGAGCCACTCGTGCGGGTGTTCGGTGGTCTGGAGGATACCGGGACGGACTTCAAGGCGGCACTGGCCTCAGCGCTGCCCGAGGGCTGTCCGGGGCGCACGGCCTTCGTCTATGTGGATTGCACCGCGAGCGCCGTGGAAAACTTCCTCGCCGCGTTGTTCGAACATTGTGGCCCGGAGTGCACCTACATCGGCGGAGGCGCAGGCGCGCTGGATTTCGTCCCCCGGCCCTGTGTTCTCAGCCATGAGGGGCTCTTTCAGGGGAGCGGGGTGCTGGCAGTGACCGACATGACCTGCAGCGTCGGCGTGTCGCACGGCTGGCGTTCGCTGGCGGGGCCTTTCCTCATCACCGAAGCCAGCGGTCACGTCGTCAAAACTTTGAACTGGCGTCCCGCGTTTGAGGTGTACCGCGAAGTGGTCGAGGCGCATTCTGAAAAATCTTTCGACGAGATGCCCTTCTACGATCTCTCGAAATTCTACCCCTTTGTGCTCGGTCGTGTGGGCACGGAAGGGGTGGTGCGCGATCCGGTAAATAGCAATCCCGACGGCTCCTTGCTGTGTGTGGGGGATATGCCGGTCAATTCTCTGGTGGACATTGTGACCGGCACGCCGCATTCGATGATTCGCGCGGCGACCAGGGCGGCTACGACCGCCGTGGAGGGCTTTGAGGGTGAGCGCGCTGACGGGATAACGCTGCTGATGGAATGTATTTCGCGTTCGCTGTGTCTGGCGGAGAGCCTGCCCCGCGAACTCGAGGCGGTGCGCGTGCCGGGGCTGCCGCAGGTGGGCGTTCTCACCATCGGCGAGATTGCCAGCCGGGACAGGAACTACCTGGAATTTTTCAACAAGACCACCGTGGTGGGAGTTTTGGCTCCGTAGTCGTTGCGGCAGCGCTGTGGGAAATGACTCAGGCCAGGGGAATCCTCCTGGCCTGAGTTTTTTTTGGGGGGGGCTTTGCGCCCTCGGCGGTTAGAATTTACCCTGCGGTGGACGTCCCGGCGTTCTTTCAGCGCCTGGCGGCACGCCACCACCGGTACAGCGGTACGGCGATCAGCCCTGCCGCAACGATGAAGAGCCCCACCAACAACGGCGACACGCGGCGGGACGCCACTTCTCCTTCAACGATGTGGCGTTGCGGGACGCTGGCTGCCGTGGGTTCCGGCGGCGTGCCCTGCGGCGCGCTGACCTCGCCTGGCCTGCCGGTCGGCTCCGGCGTGAGCGTCGTCAGCCCCGTCGGGCGCGGCGTGGGCGTGGGCAGACGGATGGGGGTCGCGGTCGGCGGCAGGGTCGCTGTGGGGGTGAGGGTGGCGGTCGGCTCCGGCTCCGGCGTCTCCGTGGGCGCAGGCTCCGGCGTGGCGGTAGGTTCGGGCTCCGGTGTGGCGGCGGGCGGTTCGACTGTGGGGGGAGGTGGGGCCGGTTGCATCTGGCGATATTGCTGCGCCAGCTCGCGCGTCAGGTGCAGGTACGTATCGCCGTAGTTCTTCGAGGCCTCGATGGCGGTCCCCTCCAGCCATTCGTTGAAGCTGGTGATGACGACCCAATCGGCCTGACTTTCGATCGCGCCATTCCACGCGGCGCGATAATACGCGCCGTCGGCGCGCTCGCGCACGAAAGCGTCCGTGCGCCCGGTCGCCAGATCGTTGTATCCCGGCATCACCGTCGCGACCCAGTAGCGGCGGGCGCCGAGATTTTCCGCCCACTGCCGCACTTCATTGCCCCATCGCACCAGGACAGAGGCCGGGTCGTCGGACCAGGCGATGCTGTAGAGGTACAGCCCATCGAAGACCTGCAGCGCTTCTGGATGGATGCCCTCGGCGATCCACAGCATGTCGCGCTGTGGATCAATCTGCTCCCGCAGGCTTTGCCAGGTCTCGATGGAATAGAGGTTCTGACGCCAGAAGAAGACGACGGGCTTGCCCTCAATGCGCAGGAAAGCCGCGTGCGGTGCATGTTGGTCGCGCACGACCAGCAGCGCGTGGGTGAGATCGTTGACATCGTGGATGAAAGGGCCGGCGAGATCCACCGTCAGGCTTGCCTTAAGTCCATGGACGGCGGCTTTTTCCAGCAGCACCCGGAAATTGGGCTCGGTCTGATTGTTCTCGACCTGCGGCCCGTACCAGTCGAGGATGAGCGCGTCAATGCCGGCGTCTTTGGCCATCAGGACGTGATTTTCGATGGCGATGGGATCCGTGGA
>JAGPHL010000213.1 GCA_018055515.1 Anaerolineae bacterium | reverse complement strand
TTGTTGAGATTCTGCTGGAGCGAATAGCCAATCGCGCCCTGCGAGTCCGCGCCGCAGACATCCAGCGGGACCTCGTGCATGCCGGCGACCTTGTGCGCAATTTCCGAACGGCGAAGGATAAAGCCCACCTGCGGCCCATTCCCATGGCCAATGGCCACGTCCCACCCGGCCTCAATCATACTGGCAATGTGATAGCAAGTCTCTTTGGCTGCCAGGTACTGATCCTCAACGGTCTGATGATCCTTATCTTTAATCAACGAATTGCCGCCAATGGCGATGACGGCCCATTTTCTGTCGCTCATAGAACCATGCTCCCTCTCATGAATATAAAAGTAATGGGTAATGGGTAATGGGGTAATGAGGGGTGGGGTAATGGACAATGAGGGCAAGGCCTTCTCGCCCCATCACCTCTTACCCATCCCTCATACTGAATTTACCACATCGTCAGCGCCATGACGGCTTTCTGCGCGTGGAGGCGGTTCTCAGCCTGGTCAAAGACGACGGAGTTGGGGCCGTCCATCACCTCGCTGGTCACTTCGACGTCGCGGTCGGCGGGCAGAGGATGCATGTAAATGGCGTCCGGCCTGGCCCGCTTCATCTTGGCCGCATCGGTGATCCAGTCCTTGTAGCTATCCTGGATGCGCTTGCCCTCGGCAGGGTCGGTGGTGGTGAGCAGCGGCCCCCACGACTTGGCATAGACCACGTCAGCATCTTCAAAGCCCTCAGCCATATCGTGGACGATCTCAAAAGCGGCGCCACTTTGGCGCGCCAGCGCCTGCGCCTCTTCCACGTATACATCCGGCAGTTTGAACTCCGGCGGATACGAGAGCGTCACATCCATGCCGAAGCGCGGCATCTGAAGGATGAGCGAGATCGGCACCGAGATGGGCTTGAGGTACGAAGCGGCATACGCCCACGAAACCACGATCTTCTTTTTGCGCAGGTCGCGGCCTTTCTTTTCCATGATCGTCATCAGGTCGGCCAGGCATTGGAACGGGTGGAACAAATCGCACTGCATATTCAGCACCGGCGCGCGGGAGGATTTGGCGACGGCGTTGATGTAGGCATTCCCCTCGCCCCAATCGCAGTGGCGGATGGCAAGGCCATCGAAATAGCGCCCCAGAATCTCGCCGATTTCCACCGGCGTATCGCCGTGCGCAATCTGCGTCGTCTTGCTCTCGATGAAGGCGCCATGCCCGCCGAGCTGCGCCATGCCCGCCTCAAACGAGCAGCGCGTGCGCGTGCTGCTGAAGAAGAACAGCATCCCCAGCACTTTATCACGCAGATAGGGATGCGGCTCGCCCAACGCGCGCTTGCGCTTGAGGTCCCAGGCCACGTCCAGCACGGTTTCGACCTCTTCCTTGCTGAAATCCAGATCAGAAATCAAATCGCGGCCACGAAGATTGGTGATCATAATGCTATCCACTCCTCTCTTGAATTTATGGGAGTAGGAAGTAAGGAGTAATGCTTCCTTATCCGTACTCCCCTGGCTCCCTTACTCCCTGGCGCTCCTACTCCCTTACCCATTTACTCCATCGCCCCCAGGACCAGCGCCAGCAGCGCCATCCGCATCACGACGCCGTTGAAGGCCTCCTGCCAGTAGCGCGACCAGCGGGTGATGTCCACATCCGTCGGGATTTCGTCCATGCGGGGCAACGAATGCAGCAAAATCGCATCGCTCTTGGCCTTGCCGGTGAGCAGCTCGCGGGTAATCTTGTAGTTGGCGGGTGTCAGGCCGGTCTCCCCCTTGCGCTCGTCGCGGGCCTTGGTGTAGTCTGGTTGCATGACCGGCTCGACCAAAATCACATCGGCCTGAGCGATGACCTGTTCCACATGCTCTGCCTCACTAAAATCAAGCGAGTACTGTCTAAAATCCGCCTTGAACTCCTCCGGCATCTGCATGTCGGGCGAACCGAGGAAGAGCGCATCGGCCGGCGGCGCGACATACGTGATGGGGCAATCAAACTGCGTGAGCGCGTAGCCCAGCGAGTGCATCGTGCGCATCCGCATATCGCCCACCGCCAGCCAGCGCAACCCGTCAATGTGGCCCCTCTCGCGCCACACCGTGTAGAGGTCGGTGAGAATCTGTGTCGGATGCTCACCCCAACCGTCGCCGCCGTTGATGATGGGGATGCTCGCCCACTTCGCGGCCTCGTGCGGCGCGCCCTTCTGGAAATGACGCATCACGATGACATCACCGTAGAACTCCAACATTTTGACGGTGTCTTTGAGGGACTCCTGGTACCAGTCGCCAGCGCGCGTCATCTTGGCATCGGAAAAGCCGGTGACGTGCCCACCCAGGCGGTGCATCGCCGCCTCGTGCGCGAGTCGCGTCCGCGTGGAGGGCTGATAGAATGCTGTCACCAGCGTTTTATCTTTCAATAAGTCCACGTTACGGCGATTGCGTGCAATCGGTTCGAGCTGCTCTGCTACTTCGAAAACGCGGAAGAACTCCTGACGTTCGAAGTCTTTCAACGACAAAATGTCACGTCCCATGAAACTCCTCATACGCATCTCTCCTTGAGTGAAATAGATTGGGAAACTTTTGCAACAGTGATGGGGAATGGGTGATGGGTAAAGAGGCAGGGAAAAGGGGCTTTCAATCCCCCTTACCCGCCTCACCCTCCTCCGCAATTACTTGCGGCAACAACGCATACCATTCAGCGGCGCGCACCACTTCATCCAACGGCACGTTTTCCACCGTCATGTGCGCCACTTTTTCGTCTCCTGGCCCCAAGCCAATGGCGGGGATCCCCGCTTTGCCGGCCCAATACACCCCGTTAGTGGAAAAATCCCATGTGCCGAGCGGGCGCGATTCACCCCAGAGCAGCTCCACGGCGCGCTGCCCCGCCCGTACCAGCGGATGCGACTCTTCCATCAGCCATGCGGGGAAGTATTTATCCACCGGCAGCACGAACCCCGTGTACGAGGGGGTGTCGTAGAACAGCTCCTCGACGAGAATCTCATGCTGCATATAGTCGGCAATCAGCCCCTTGACCTGCGCCAGCAACCCCGTGGCGGTCTCCCCCAGCGTCGTGCGCCGGTCAAGGTAGATCGTAAACCGATCCGGCACCGCGTTGAGGGAAGCCGTGCGCGCTTCCACATCGGTCACCGCGATGGAAGCCCGCCCCAGGATCGGATGTCCACCCAGGCCAAAGCGCATGCGGCGATCCAGCTCGCGGATTTCCGTGATGACTGCCATCATCTTGTAAACCGCATTATCGCCCAGATAGTGCGACGCGGCATGGGCCGAGCGCCCCACCGCCGTGACTTTCATCTCGATGCGGCCCTTGTGTCCGTAATAGACCTGCATCCTGGTCGGCTCGCCGATGACGACGAAATCGGGCTTCACCTGCGGGTCGGCTTCCACAAAGGCGTTGGGCGCGAGGCCGTCGCACCATTCTTCCATGTTGCCGAAATAATAGACGGTGTAACCCTCGAGCAGCCCCAGATCGCGGGCGATGGCCAGGCCATAGACCATCCCCGGCGTACTGCCCTTCTCGTCACACGCCCCGCGCGCGTAAAGCCGGCCGTCTTCCACCTTGCCGACGAAGGGATCCCATTCCCACTCTTCCAGGTCGCCGATGCCGACCGTGTCAATGTGCGAATCGTAAACGATGACCTTCGGCCCATCGCCGATGCGCCCGAGGGTGTTGCCCATCTTGTCAAAGCGCACTTCCTCGTAGCCGAGCTTGCGCATTTCGGCCTGGATGCGCTCGCCAACCGGTCCGATCTGCGATTCCATCGAAGGAATCGCACAAATATCGCGCATGAAGTGAATGATGTCGTCGCGGTGTGCCTGTACCCGCTGTTGAATCTCTGCAATAGGTTTCATGGTTGCTCCTCCTCGAAAAATAGAAAGCAGCGAGTCAGCGGAAGAGCAGATCTGCAAACCTCAGAATCACTTGCGCGAAAAATGTGATACAGACTTCAGGCTGCTCTCAAGCCGCTCGCCCCGGAATGAATTCCGGGTTTGATACGTCAATCTCGCTGAAGCGAGCTCCCCAGCAACGCGCTTCAGCGCGGTTGGCTCCTATCAGGCTGGGGATTCCATCCCCAGCCAAACCGGTGAGCCGCTGCAGTCTCTGCTCACGACTCACACTCTTGCGCTTGGGTGATGGTCGCCAATGGCGGCGCCTGCAAAATCACGGCCTCCGCGCACCCTCACTGCCCCGGAACTTTACGCATCACATGGAACCGAAAATGGCCCGGCACGAAATAGCTCACCGAGAAATCTACCACTTTTTCGTCGTAACTGTAGAGCTGCGCCACAAGTTTGAGAAGCGCTGTCCCGCGCGGGACGCTCAGCCGCCGGGCAAACTTGGCGTCGGCCGATTCCACCAGGATCTCGGTGCGCGAGACACTCAACAACGGCTCACCCCGCTGCAACAGCACCTCCAACACCGAGCCGCGGAATTCAGCACCCAGGTCGTCGCACGTCAGGTAAGTCAACGGTACCACATCCCG
>JAGPHL010000212.1 GCA_018055515.1 Anaerolineae bacterium | reverse complement strand
TGTGAAAAATCGTATGAATACGCGAAAATCAGCGTCCAGTACTCGTCGGGGCTCACAAATGACGCCCTGGCGGCGAGGTCTCGCCGCCAGGGCGCACTATGCCGCCTTACTTAGCCTCAGGGGCTTCAAGCGGCTCGACCGTTTTCGTCGCGCGCTTGCGCCGCCCAAACAACCGCGACCATCCCTTGCGCACCAGATAGACTACGCCGCCAACTACGGCCAAAACCGGCACGATGTAGATCACAATCCAGATCAGGGCATTGCCGAGAAATTTCAGGGTGTTGAGCAAGGCCTCGACGGCGCGTTTGGCAGTCCCCTGCGGACGCCAGCCGGCGACTTCCACGGGCCGCGAGAGCTCATCGGGAGTGAGCGTGACCGAAATGGTCGCCATGGCCGAGGAGCGCTCCAGGTACTGCATCCGTCCCTTCACCTGTTCGATCTCCTGCTGCGTGGCGCTCAGCTCGCGGTACACCGCCAATACCGCTTCAGTGTCCTCGGCCTCCTTCATGAGCTCTTCGAGCCGGGCAGCTTTGGCTTCCAACGCACGCAGCTTCGACTCGAGATCCACGTACTCCTGGGTCACATCCTCGCTGGAGGTGCTGTCGTGATTCACTTCCAGCGCCAGCTTGCGCAACTGCGCCATGACCTCGTGGAATTTCTCCGCCGGCACACGCACCCTCATATTGACCGTGATCAAGCCCTGCTCGTAACGATAGCTCTCCGAGGAAACCACATAACCGTTAACGCCCTCGATGACGCGCTGCACGTCCTCCTGCGCCTGCAGCGCATCCGACACCACCAGCTCCAGAGAGCCATTGTAGACGATCATCGGTGTGATGTCGCCGGCAGCAGCATCCTGGTTGACCTCAGAAAAGCTCGCGCCGCTTCCGGGGGCCGTAGAAGGCATGATTCCTTTATCTACCGCAGCCTCCTCCGCAACTCTTGCCCCGCAACCTGTCATCACCAGCATGGCCGCTACCAACGCCCAAATCCAGTACTTTTTCATCGCCAGATCCTCCTTCGCGTGAATGTCAACCTCAGTCTGCAGACGTTAGCTGTGGCGCAAAAGTTCCCTCGATCACTTACCGCCCCAGCTCGAGGCGCTCGATCAAACGCGCCGGCATCCCACATGCGCGCATCCGTTCCTGCGTGATCTCAACCGCATAGGCGACGCGATGAAAGCTGAACGTCCGCGCTTCCGTATCAAGGAGGCCATACGCGGCGCGCGGATCGCCATCGCGGGGCTGCCCGACGCTGCCGGCATTGATGATCAGCCGACGTCCCCCCAATTGCAGCGGCTCCTCCCAATCGGGCGGCAACATCCGCGCCTCCGCCGCGCTCTCGTCCCACTCAAAGACCACCGGAATGTGAGTGTGTCCCGACAGCGCCACGCGAAAGTTGTTGAAAGTAAAACTTTTGCGCGCCGTGTTTGTGTCCAGAAGATATTCCCAAATGGGCTCACGCACGCTGGCATGGACCAGGACAAAATCCTCCACCTTCTGGCCAACGGGAAGGCCGGCCAGAAATCGCTGGTTCTCAGCAGTGAGCTCGTCCCGCGTCCACAAAAGGGCGTGTCGCGCGTCGGTGTTGAAGATGTAAGGGTCGGCGCGTCCCAGAACGCCCCAGTCGTGATTGCCCATCACACTCACGAAGGGAAAATCCTGGAGCCGCTCGATCACCTCGTTGGGATTTGGGCCGTAGCCCACCAGGTCACCCAAACACCAGATCGCATCGAAGGACGGCGCAGCGTTCAGCACGCTCTGCAACGCCGCCAGGTTGGCATGAATATCGCTCACGATCAGATAACGCACGAGTCAGACCTCCCCACGAGGAATCGTTTCACCGTCCACCTCCCCATTCCTATCATTTGCGCAGGCTCACGTCCCCCGCGTGCAGCGGCAGGAGTTCCCCGGCTTCCGTGCGGACGAGCAGAGCGCCATCCTCCAGCACCTCCACCGCCACACCGCCCACCTCGCCGGTGGGGGTATGGATCCGCACGGCCTGCCCCATCCAGGCCAGGGCTGCTCGCCATTCCGGCAGGGGATCCCACCCCGCACTCAGCCGGTCGTACCGCGCCTCGATGTGTCGGAGAAGGGACAGCAGCAGGGCGCTCCGATCCACACTGCGCCCGGTCTCGACCAGCAGGCTAGTCGCCTGCGGCGAGTACGTCTGCAGCGACGCGAGGGGCACGTTCACGTTCACGCCGATGCCCACCATCAGGTAGGGCGCCGCTTCCGGGAGCGCGCCGATCTCCGCCAGGAGGCCGGCGAGCTTCCCCCACCCCGCCTCACGTTCCACAATCAGGTCGTTGGGCCATTTCAGCGCCACCGGGAGCCCGGTCACCTCGCGGACGGCGGCCTGCAGCGCCAGCCCGCACGCCATGGTCACCCGCGAAGCGTGAAACACAAACGGCTCCTGAGGACGGAAAAGAAGTGAGAGCAATAACGACGTCTCAGGAGCCGCCAACCACTGTCGTCCCAGCCGCCCGCGCCCGGCCGTCTGCACCTCAGCCAGCACCACGGTTCCCTCAGGCGCGCCGTGTTCTGCCAGTTCCCGCAGCACATCATGCGTCGAGGAGACACTCTCGTGGAAGACAAAACGCGGCGGAGTCCCCAACCAGCCTTCGAGGCGGCAGAAGTGCGAAAGGCTCACCGCGCCCCCATCAATTTGGGGTCCAGGTCACCTCGCCGGCGGGCGGAGAGGGGAAACGGTAGAAGGGCTCGACCCACTGCAACGGATTGACCGGTTGGGCGTCCACCCACATTTCCCAATGGAGATGGGAACCGGTCGAAAGGCCCGTGTTGCCCACACGCCCAATCACCTGCCCCTGGGTGACCCAATCCCCCACCGCCACTTCGATGGCGGAAAGATGCCAGTAGCCGGTGACCAGCCCCCAGCCGTGATCGAGCATGATGGAATTGCCGCGCACCGCCAGTCTTTGCGCCAGCACCACCTGTCCGTCCGCCGGAGCCAGCACCGGCGTCCCTGTCCCGGCGCGGAAATCTACGCCGGAATGGTAGGTGTTGTAAGAGCCGCCGTAGGAGCGGCGCGAGCCGAAATAGGAAGAAATCGCCGCCTGGACCGGGAACTTGAGCGGCGCATTCCAGAAGCGCTGCTGTGTCCGCAGGTCGGCGACCGCATCCAGCGCCTGCCGCTCGGTCTCCATGAGCGTCGCGTCCGTGAGCTGACTCAGGCTTCCCGAGACGTCAATGCGTTCGTAGCCGAAGCGGCCCGGCGTCACGAGCAAGGGCAGGGTGAAGGCGAGCTCTGCGCCGTCGGACTGCACGGTGAGAGCCACGGTATACTCACCGGCCTCCACCATCGGCGAGAGGCTCAACAGCGCGAAGAGATGGGTGGCGTCCTGCCGGTAACAGGGCTCGTTCTTGTCGAGGTAAGCGACGCTGCAGGTCGCCAGTTCCGCCGTCTCCAGGCTGAGCACCGACGTCTCCCCGCGCACCACCGGCTGCGGCGACAACGTCAACGCCACGAGGGGATACGGCAGATCGGTCGCGGCCGACTCCTCGCCGGGCGCGACCCAGGCAGCGCCGGCAAAGAGTGGACTCGGATTGTAACGCACGAGCTCCCAATACGGCAGGTCGTGGCGCAGCGCCAGCGTCAGCCAGGTCTCGCCGGCAGGGGCGATGTGAACCGTCAAGGGAACGGCCTGCGGGGGAACGAGGAACGTCTGCCCCAAAAGCAGGGCCTCCGGGTTCAGGATGCGGTTAGCGCGCGCCAGGGTGAGCCAATCGAAGTCGCTGCGTCGCGCCAGCAACGAGAAGGTCTCCGCCAGGGCCAGCGTGTGCGATTCCCAATCGGCGCGGGGGAAGCCTTCCGGCAGGGGCAATAACAGCGGTTGTCCCGCGTAGACTTTGCGGGGGTCGGCGAGGTCGTTCAGCTGCGCGAGGGTGGTCGTATCCACCCCATAATGCCGGGCAATCGAGGCCAGCGTCTCGCCCGCCGTCACGATGTGCACGGTAGGGCGATCGTCCGCTTGAGGCGGCGCGGCAGAAGCCAGAACCGTTACAGGTGAAATCCCACCTGCCAGCAGCAGAACCAGGACCAAAATGAGAGCGCGACGCCGCATCATTGCCTCGAACGAAAGACTCAAGAACGAAAAACAGCCGTCAAGAATAAAACCATGTTTTGTATGATAAATGAAATCACGCGAAAGTCAATCACTTTCAATCTGCAAGCGCTCTCCCACCGTCACCCACTCCAGGAGGGCCGGCGCCGCCTCCAGGTAGTAGCGGGCGGGCGCGGCCGGCGTATAGAGGGGCCGGAAAGGCCTGGCGAGCACCTTGTCCACGACGACCCCATCGGTGCGCAACCAGACCACGGCGATGGGACAGAAGACGAAGAACATGTGAATGGCGGTCGCGGTGCGGCTCTCGCGCGCTTCGACGAAGAGCAACGCCTCATCGGGGCGCAGGCGGCGCCGGAACATCAGCCCCTGGAGCCGACACAGGAACGTGTCACAGCGCCGCGCGCGCCATGGCAA
>JAGPHL010000211.1 GCA_018055515.1 Anaerolineae bacterium | reverse complement strand
GGTCACCCCCAGGTCGCGGGCAGTCTGCAGCTGGCCGTTGCGCTCCGGGTCGCGGTGCAGCAGGCTGTATTCGATCTGATTGGACGCCAACGGCACGCCGCGCGCGGCGAGGGTGTTGAAGGCGCGTCCCATCTGGGCGGCGGAGAAGTTGGAGACGCCCACGGCGCGGGTGAGGCCCGCTTCCACGGCATCCGCCAGGCCCTCTGCCCACTCCTCTACCGGCAGCGGCGGGAAGGGGAAATGTACCTGATAGAGATCCACGCGGGGCAATCCCAACCGCTTGAGGCTGCGTTGCAGGGCGGCGAGCAATCGCGAGCGGTGCAAGCGCCACGGATACGGCATGAATTTGGTGGCGATGGTGACGTTTTGGCCGCTCTCGCGCACGAATTGCCCCAGCAGCGTCTCAGAGCGTCCATTTCCGTAGGCCTCCGCGGTGTCGAAGAAGGCGACCCCTGCAGCGAGCGCCGCGTCGAAGGCCGCGCGGATGTCGGCGTCGGTATAGCCGCCCTTGCCGTAGTCCCACAACATGCGATCGCCCCATTGCCAGGTGCCGATGCCCAGCGGCGGGACCTGAATGCCAGTCTTCCCTAACTGAACCAGTTCATCTTTCATGAGATTGCTCCAATTCCTCCATGGTCGCGCGGATGAGCCGGGCGCTGGCGTGCAGCGCCGAGGTCTCCCGCGCACTGAGTTTGAGTGCAAGGATTCCATCACCCCCAGCTCCCCGGCCGCTGAGGGGGCGTCACAAAACATCCACGGGATCAATGTCCACGCGCCAGCCGGGCGGGAGCGGGAAATCTCGCAGAAAGGCGGGTGGATCGAAGTGCCGCAGCAACAGGTGCCAGCGATAGCGGCCGCGCACCCGCGCGAAGAAAGCCGGCGCCGGTCCGATGAGGTCGCTCGCCGGCAGCCCCGCCCGTTGGAGCGCCTCTTGCAGCTCTTTGGCGAGCAGCCGGGCGGCGGCCTCGGCCTGGCCCGCGTCGCTGTGTTGGAAGAGCAGGCGCGCCAGGCGCATGTAGGGCGGATAGCCGGCCGCCTCGCGGAACGCCAGCTCGCGCCGCGCAAAGCCGATCGTGTCGTGGACGGCGGCGTATTGGATGGCGTAGTGTTCGGGATGGTAGGTCTGCAGGATGGTGCGCCCTCCCGGCAAACCCCGGCCCGCGCGTCCTGCCACTTGCGCCAGCAGCTGGAAGGTCCGCTCGGCGGCGCGAAAGTCCGGCAGGAACAGCCCCACATCCGCCGAAATGACTCCCACGACGGTCACCGCCGGCAGATCGAGCCCCCGCGCCACCATCTGTGTGCCGATAAGAATGTCTGCCTGCCCGGTGGCAAAGCGCGTGAGGAGGTTGGTGTGCGCGGCGTGCGTGCGCGCTACGTCGCGGTCCCAGCGCAGCCGCCGCGCCTCAGGCCAGCGCGCGGCGACCTGTTCCTCCAGCCCCTCCGTTCCCAGGCCGAAAGCGCGCACGCGCCCGGAGCCGCATTGGGGGCAGCGTGACGCCATCGGTCCCTGAAACCCGCAGTGATGACAGATCAGGCTCTCGGCGTCGCGGTGAAGCGTGAGTGGGACCTCGCACTTCGGGCAGCGCGCTACCCAACCGCAGTCGCGGCAGAAGACGTAGGTCGCCGTCCCGCGCCGGTTGAGGAAGAAAATCACCTGCTCGCGCCGCGCCAGGGCTTGATCCACACTCTCGGCCAGCACCCGGCTGAAGATGGAGCGGTTGCCCGCCTGCAGCTCCGCGCGCATGTCCACCAGCTGGACCGGCGGCAGCGCGATGGTGCAGGCTTGCGGCGCTTCTTCCAGGGGGCGATAGCGGTTCTGGGACAGGTGCAGGTAGTGCTGCCAATCGGCGATGCGCTGTTGATGTCCCAGGACGCGGCGCGGCATCTGCAGCAGCCGATAGCGCCCTTCCAGCGCGCGAGCATACGCCTCCAGCGAGGGGGTGGCGCTGCCGAGCAGCAGCTGCGCGCCCGTCAACTGCGCCAGTTTCTCCGCCGCCTCGCGCGCGTGATACATGGGCGGCTGACTTTGCTTGTAGCTGCTGTCTTCTTCCTCGTCCAGGACGATGAGCCCCAGGTGGGGGAAGGGCGTGAACAGGGCCGAGCGCGCTCCCACAAGCACCTGCAAGTCCCCCTGGCGCGCCCGGCGCCACGTGTCGTAGCGCTCCCCTTCGCTCATGGCGCTGTGCCAGACGCCCACTTTGCCGGGGAAGCGCAGCATGAAGCGGCGCACGGTCTGCGGCGTGAGGCTGATCTCGGGGACGAGGATGAGCGCCTGTCGCCCCTGCGCCAGCACCCGTTCCGTCAGTCGCAGGTAGATCTCGGTCTTGCCGGAGCCGGTGACGCCGAGCAGGAGCGTGGGAACGGGCGAGGCGGTTTCCAGCGCCCCGGCGAGGGCGTCCCACACTTGCTGTTGATCGGGGAGGAGCGGCGGCGGCAGCGTGGGGACAAAAATTTTGTCGGTGAGGGGATCGCGCACCAGCTCCGCGCTGCTGAAGGCGAGCAGTCCCCGCTTCTGCAACGTCTTGAGCTGTTCCGTCTGCACGCCGGTCTCCGCGCGGATGACTTCCAGCTCGACGGGGCCGGCTTCACGCTCCAGAAATTCCAGGACGGCGAGATAGCGTTCTGTCTGCTTCAAGCCCTTCATCGCGGCCGGCCACGCCTCGCGGGGGAGGAGCAGCGTCGCCAATCGCACGACGTGAGGTTGGGGCTGCGGCAGGGTCTGGCTGCGCTCCACTTTGATCAGGCCCTGACGTTCCAGCCAGGTCATGGCCCGCTGCCAATCCTTGCCGCGCAGCGCCGCGTTAAGCTGGTCGCGGGACAAAGGGCCGCGCGCGAGCAGGAGTTCCAGCAACGCCCGGGCGTGCGGGGGCAGGTCGGTGGGCAGCGTCGTCACCAGCGGCGTGAGGCGCAGCAGCTTTTTGGGGCGCAATCCCGGCGGCAGCATGGTCATCACGCAGGTGTGGAGCGGCGTGAGTGTCTCCGCGCTCATCCAGCGGGCCAGGTCGAGCAACGCGGGGGGCAGCACCGGCTCGGCGTCGAGGAGGCCCTCGATGGGGCGCGGGTCAGGGACGGCGGGCTGCGGCGTCAGCGCCATCACGATCCCTGGCAGCCGGCGCTCACGAAAGGGGACGATCACCATCATCCCCGGGCGGAGTTGCGCTGCGAGGCTCGCCGGCACGGCGTAGTCGAAGAAGGGGGTGGCCTGCGCTTTGATCGGCAGAAAGACCAGCACCTGGGCAAACATGATCAGCTTTCTCAGCAAAAATGGCGGAGCAATTCAGCCGGGCGTTTTAGTTGACTGGTTGACGAAAACTATCATGGGGGATTGTCCACGATTTGATCCAGCGTCTCTTGATAGGAAGGCGTGCCCGGCGCGACGCCGGTGATCGCGACGAGGGTGCCGATGGGCGTCCACTCGAAGAGCTGTTGGGCCTCCCCCACATCGAGGATGATGCAGCCGAAGGAAGCGGGCCAGCCCAGCACGCCGCGCGAGAGCCGGTAGCCTCCCCGCGTGATGGGCAATTCGTGGATGCCGTTGTAGAAATCCGGGCCCTCCTTGTAAATGCCCATGAAATAGGGCATCTCCAGGCTCCAGCGCTGGGCGTAGGCGTTTTCTTCCTTTATGAGGACCTGAAACAGGCCCGCAATGGTCGGCGTTTTCGACATGCCGCTGGAGATTCTGAACTCGAATTGCAGGGCGCCGTCCTGGTAGGCGCGTAGTTTTTGCTCCGGCAGGCTGATTTCGATGCGTTTGTCGGGCACAACGGGCTCTGGAATCAGGACGTCAATGGAAGGGATGACGAGCTGCTGTCCGATGAGCAGGCTGCTGGAAATCACGTCGGGGTTGGCCTCGAGGAGGCGCCATAGCGGGAAGCCAAAGCTGTAGGCGATGTCAAACAGGTTGTCGCCCGGCTGGACGAAATACGCTTTTTCGGGATGGCGGACGCGCGCGGCGGCGTGATGTTCGCCGGCTTCGAGGGCCGCCAGCGTGCGGGTGAGGGTCGCGCTGACGTCGAGGAAGCGCTCCTCTCCCAGTTGGGAGCTGACGTCCTCCAGCCAGGCGCGGACGCGGTCGGCTTCGATGCTGAGGGTGATGGCGGGCGGCTCCGTCTCCGGGTGCAGCGCGAGCCACGCGGTGATTTGGGCGGGCGGCGCGGCGAAGTCGTTGCGGTAGTCGGTCACGGGGTCGTTCACTTCGAGGACGAAGGGCGCGGCGAGGAGCTTCACGGCGCGGGAATACGCCGGCTCCGGCGCTTCCAGGCGCGGCGGAAGGCTGCGCAGCGCCAGGCGCACTTCGGTCTCGCCATGGGCGAGCGCTTCGAGGAGCGCCGCGCTCGCCGCGGCGACGTCGAGCTCCTGTCCCGCCTGCCCCGGCGCGCCCACCGGGCCGGCCGGCGTGAGGGTGAGGGTCGCCTCCACGGGATCGCGATAGACCGCTTTGGCGATGGTCTCCACGGCGCGGGTCGCTTTGGCCGGATCGGCGGGGATGAGGACGACGGGCACTTCCTGGCC
>JAGPHL010000210.1 GCA_018055515.1 Anaerolineae bacterium | reverse complement strand
CAGCTCGCCCGGCCCGCCGACCGCCTCGGAAGCGGCCATATACAGCGCGCCCAGGTCTTTCTGGATGCGCTGGAACGCCATCGCCTTGGTCGTGTCGCCGCTGAAGGCCAGCCTGCCGCTCATCGCCGCGCGCATCCCGTTGATGCGCCCCCGGAACACCCCATCGAGCGTCTCCGCACTCATCTTCAACGTCACATCGGGCTTCACCGGCGGATCGCCGGGCGCCGCTTCGACCTCGCCATCCTGGAAATTCAGGTAGAAGCTCGCCCCCACATCGTTCAGGAGAAAATGCATGAGCACGTGCTTCCCCTCCGCGAAGGCGTGCATCCCCGGATCCGTGCGGATGCGTTCCGTGAAAGCCTGCAGCAGACGCGCCAGCTGCGCGGCCCCGCCTTCCCCCATGACCGGTGCGGCAGGAGCGGCGGACGTCGGCCCCTTCCCGCCCAGCGCCCGACGCAACCCCGTGAGCATCCCGCCCCGCTTGGGCGCGGGAGCCGCCGCCTGCGCTTCCAGATCGGTGACCGCCGGCCCGGCGCCGCTCGCCAGCTGCCTGACCGCCTCCCGCGACAGCTCCCGTCGCGGCGCCGTCCAGCTGAACTGCGGCAGGACTTCCGGGTTGCGGATGTGCTGCGGACGTTCGCCCCGCAGCAACCGCGCCAGATCCGCCGCGAGGAGCTGCCCCTGATGCGCGGCGACCTCCACCGTATCGCCGCCGATGTGCGGCGTAGCAATCACATGGGGACAGGCGAGCAGCGGATCGTCCGCCGCGGGCGGCTCCGCGCTGAAAACATCGAGCGCGGCGCCCCCCACCTGCCCGCTGCGCAACGCCTCGAGCAACGCCTCCTCATCCACCAGCGCGGCGCGAGCCGTATTGATCAGCAGCGCGCCCGGCTTCATGCGGGCGAAGGCCGCCGCGTCGAGCAGGCCGCGCGTCTCCTCGGTGACGGGGACATGCAGGCTGACGATGTCGCTCTCGGCGAGCAGCGTCTCCAGCGTCACCTTCTCGGCCCCGGCGAGCGTCACTTCCTCCGCGCTGAGATAAGGATCGTAGACCAGCAACCGCGCGCCAAAGGGCAACAGTCGCCGCGCCACCTGCCGTCCCACCGCGCCCAGGCCGATCAGGCCCACCGTCTTGTGCCACAGCTCGCGCCCCTGGAAGCGCGTGAACGCCATCCCCATGCGGCTCATGTCCCCCGCCTCGCCGCCCGGCTCCCGCAGAAATGCCATCGCTTCGGGCAATTTACGGAGGAGCATCAGCGCCGCCGCCACCGTCAGATCCGCCACAGCGTCGGCGTTGCGCCCCGGCGTGTTGAGCACCGGGATCCCGCAGGCCGTGCAGGCAGCGATGTCCACATTGACGGGCGTCCCCCGGCACACGCCGATCACGCGCAGCTCGGGCAGGCGCCGCAGCGCGTCGGCGTCCACCACATCAATTTCGGTGATGAAGCCGTGATAGCCCTGCAGCGCTTCGACCAGGTCATCGCCGCTCAGCAGGCGCAGCTCATCGCGGTAGCTGACGTAGTCCACCTCCCCCAATTCCCGCAGCGCCGCCAGCGCCGCCTCATCCATCGCGGCGGTGACGAAAAGGCGCGGGCGGAAGGGGTGCGCCTCCACCGTCGTCGCCGCAGGCGCATGGGCAGCGTAGGCCTCCACCAGGCGATGGGCCAGCGTGAGATCCGCCTCCGCACGCTGCGCCCGCAACTCCATCCAATCGGCGTATCCCTGCCGGTACACGCGGGCCGCTTCGGGGGTCGGAAGGAGCCGGCGCCCCGGTTGGACGGCGGCCCGCGCGGCAGTTTCCAGATCCGGGTAGACGCCCGCCGCTACCCCGGCGCAGAGTGCCGCCCCCAAAGCCGTGCTCTCCGACGTCGCGGCGAGCTCCACCGGCATGTCGAGCACGTCGCTCACCACCTGCGCCCAGACGCCGCTGCACGCCATCCCGCCGCTCAGGATCATCCCCTCCGGCAAAGCGCCGGCGACCTCCCGCAGCTGCGCGAGATTGGCCTTGAGCGCGTACGCCATCCCCTCCAGCACGGCGCGCGCTACCACCGGGCGCCCGTGCGGGGCCGCAAACAGCTCGTGCGAAAAGGCGAGCATGTCCACCGCGGGGCTGAGCTGCGCCGCGTTGAAGACGCTCGCGCCGATGGTCGAACACAGCCCCTCCGCGCCCGGCGGAGCCTCCCCCGCCTCGGCGGCAAGCAGCGCCGCCGGAAGGGGCGCCTCCGGGTACAGCACGCGCGCGAACCAGTCCAGCGCCTCCCCCATGCTGCCGGCGTTGCTTTCCAGCACCCAACGCCCCGGCAGGAGGTGCAATCCCGTCCACAGCCGTCGTTGAGCATCCAGCAGCGGCGCGGCGACGACCAGCTGCACGGGCGCGGTCGTCCCGGTGATGGCGACCAGCTGTCCCGGCGCGAACGCCCCGGCGCCCAGCAAACCGCTCTGCGTGTCGGCGCCGCCCACGGCCACGGGGAGACCCTCCGGCAGGCCCAGATGCGCCGCCGCTGCGGGGACCAGCGTCCCCAGCAAGGCGCCCGCGTCCCGCAAGGGGGGGAGCAGCGCGCGGGGAAGCCGCAGCTCGCCGATCACGTCCTCGGCCCACGCGCGATTCCGCAGGTCGAGCAGCAGGCTCTCCCCGGCCTGCGTGCGCTCGGCGGCGCTGACGCCGGTGAGCCGGAAACCGAGCCAATCGCTCAGCGCCAGCGCCTGTCGCGCCGCAGCCAGGAGCTCCGGCGCATGGCGCTCCAGCCAGAGGAGGCGCGCCGGCAGGTGAATGGGGGCGGGCCAATGGCCGGTGCGCGCGTAGAGCTGCGGACCGCGCTCCTGCGCCAGTTCCAGCGCCTCGGACGCGGCGCGCGCGTCACGGTTGGGGACGGCAAAACACTCGCGCCCCTCCGCATCGAGCAGCACCAGGCCGTGCCGCATACTGGTCGCGGCCAGGCCCAGCACCTGCGCCGGCTGAGCCCCGGCGCGGGCCAACACCTCGCGGGTCAGTTCCCCCAGCGTGCGCCAGATCAGCGCCGTATCCAGATCCAAAGCCCAGCTGCCGGCCGCGGGCGCGGCGCGATGACGCCATGACCGTGAAGCCGAGGTGACCCGGCCGGTTTCCACCTCCAGCAACAGGCAGCTGCCTCCGCCGCCGCCCGCATCGAGACCGAGGAGATAATGTTGGGTCATAATTCTTGCTCCTTCGAAAATAGAGGTCAGCGAGTCAGCAATCAGCAGTCAGCGAAAAAGCGAGAAAGCGAGAAAGCGAGAAAAATCACTTGCGTGGCAAAGGGTGCGCGAACTTCAGTTTGCGCTCAGGCCATTATTTCCATTTGCGGTGGCGTGCTGCAGAAACATGGTGACTTCTCAGAAAATCAGCGAATCAGCGAGTCACTTGCGTTTACACGTGGACACGTTCGCACGTTCACACGTGAACACGTTCACACATTTTTGCATCCAATCAACACCGGCAAATGATGGGACGCAGATTTTCGCAGATTCTTTTCTCATCCGCGTTCATCTGTGTCCAGCCGCTCCCTCCTAATGATAGCGCAACCGCAACACCAGGTCTTGAGGATAATTCCCGAAGCGCCGCCCAAAGATGTTGATCCCCCCCACATGCTGCGCCTCCGGTTTGACGCCGATACGCACGGAGATGAACGGGTTGCCGATGATGTGCAGATCCTCCAACCGGACATCGGAGATACGCACGCCGTCTATCATGCTCCCTTCGCCATTGACCTGCCAGACCTTCAGCAAGCCATACTGTGAATTCCAGTCTTCCCACCAGGCGGGGGTGAGCACCCCATGTTGCCCGCCAAAGTCCGCCGGGCTGGTCCATGTGCCAATTTCGATCCCGTTGATCCACAGCGTGATGTCTGAAGGCCAATCGGCGTGATGCAGCGGCGCCTCAGAGCAGATTTCCAGGGCGAAATGCAAACTTTCCAGCGCCACCCTGGGCGGCAACCGATTGGGGAAGCGATATTCCACATAGCCGTAGTGAAACCATAGCAGCTGCGCCTGCACCCGGTCCGGCTCATAGAATGAGGCAGGATCGTCAAACAGCCCGATAATCCCCGTTTCACTCGCCAGCCCGCAGGTCGGGGTGACCTGACAATCCACGTAGGCCCCCACCGGCATTGAAATCTCCACCAGCTGTTGCTCCGGCACCTCGCCGCGCGGGAGCTCGATCACCACGACGTCGTAGGCGCGGGCGCAGATTTTCTGCAGGCCACGCACCGCGGGCTGCAGCTCCGTGTTCAACAGCCCGGCCTCTTCCAGGCTGTTGATGTGCAGGGTCGCCGTCGAGAGTGGCAAGCCGAGCGCCTCAGCAATCTCGCTGACATTGTACACACGATCGCGCAGCAGTCTGAGAATGCGTTGACGCGGCTCGGAGGCCAGCGCTTTCAACACGGCTGCAGTTTCAGGATTGTCGGCATTCACGCGCAAAATGCGCCCTTCGGAATGGGAGGGTACTGTCATAAGACCTCCTCGGAAAATAGAGATCAGCGATCAGCCGTCAGAGAATCAG
>JAGPHL010000026.1 GCA_018055515.1 Anaerolineae bacterium | reverse complement strand
GAAGACCGTGCGCTGGTATGCGGAGAATGCCTGGTGGTGGCGTCCCATCAAAAGCGGCGAGCTGTATCAAGCGTATTACGCTCAGCAATACGGGAAACGGCTGGGCGAAAAGGCGGAAAGGCGATAAGGCGAGAAAGCGATAAGGCGAGAAAGCGATAAGGCGAAAAAGCGAGAAGGCGGAAAGGCGCTTTATCGCTCACTCACTCGCTTGTCCGCCAGGCACCATGGCGACACCCGACAGCATCGCTCACTATCTGCTGCGCGACGTCAAACGCGCGGTGCGAGAATTCGCGCTCATTGAGGCAGGCGATCGCATCGCCGTGGGCGTCTCCGGGGGGAAGGACAGCCGCACGCTGCTCGAGCTGCTAGCGCGCGGCGTCGAGCTCCCCGGCGGCGGCAGCTACGAGGTGGTAGCGGTACATGTGGAAACGGCGAGCGCGGGCCTGCCCGATCAGCGACCCGCGCTCGAAGCCTGGTTTCAGGCGCTCGGCGTCCCCTACGCGATCGCTCCGCTGGAACTGCCCGCGGACGAGCGTCTTCCCCTGGAGTGCTTTCGCTGCACGCGCCTGCGCCGCAAAGCGCTCTTCCGCGCCGCCATCGGGCTGGGATGTCAAAAAGTTGCCTTTGGACATCACGCCGACGACGCCGCGGTCACTACGCTGCTCAGCCTCCTCTACAAAGGGCAGGTGGAGGGCCTCGCGCCGCGCCGGGAGTTCTTCGCCGGACAGCTCACCGTCATCCGTCCCCTGATCTACGTCACGGAAGCCGAAATCAAGCGCTATGCCCGCGCTCGCGGCTGGGACTTCCCGCCGGAGCTGGAGTGTCCCCGTCAGGCCGACGCGCGGCGGGACAAAGTCGCGGCCTTCCTGGCGAGCTTCCGGCCGCGGGAACGGGAACAGATTCGCGCCAACCTGTGGCGGTTGAGCGGGGGCAACGAGGAGTCACAGCAGGATGGAACACAATGAAGCATCGCCGACAAACGCCGAGCTCACCCCTCGGCTGGTCAAATTGAGCAAGTTCCTCATGCTGCTGCTGTATCACCGACCGGCGCGGTTCCCCATCCCCCTCGATGAGGAGGGCTACGCGAGCCTGGACGAGGTGCTGCACATCCTCAAGGGGCTGCCCAATTTCCGCTGGGCCGGACGGCGCGACGTCGAGGCCGTGGTCAACGCGCCGGGACGTCGCCGCTTCGAGATTGACGCTGCGGGACAGCGGATCCGCGCCCTTCGCGGACGCGAGACGGCAGAGACGACCGAATAGCCGCGACGCACTCAGCCGTGATGCGCCGCGGTTCCGTTCTGCTCCGCGGCGAGTGACCCGCGCCCAAAAGGGCGCAGCAGCAGGAGAAACAGGCCCGCCGCCACCAGGCGTCCCACCCCCGACAGGGCAAAATCCCCATCGTACCCCCACGTCTCGATGACCTGCGCTCCCAACAGGGGCGCCATGACGTTGGCCAGGGAGATCAGGCTCGAATGCGCGGCGATCGCCTGCGTCCGGTACTTCGCCTCGGAGAGCTCCAGCTGCAAATTGAAGTTGGACAGATCAAAACCCGCCCACAGGAAGCCGTTGGGAATCATGACGAAAATGACGTGCCAGGGCCGCGTGAGAGGAATCCACATGAAGGGCAAAATGGGAATGAGGAGCGTGCACAGCGCGAAGGCCCAGCGCGCTCCCCGCCGGTCTATCACCCGCCCAAACACCTGGCGCCCAATCACGTCCGTCAGCGCGGAGAGAGTCCCCAACGCGCCGATGATGGCGGGAGTGGATTTGAGGACCTCCACCTGGAACACGCTGAAATAGGGCGCCGCCAGCTGCGTCGAGAGATTCCAGAAAAGGGCAATCAGCGTGAAGCGCAAGAACAGGGGATTGGCAAACAGGGCTTGCCGCAAGGCCGCCCACACTTTTTCGTGACGCCGTCCCTCCGCCGACTCCGGTTCGGGGATGCGCCCGTAGATGAAAACGGCCGCCGCCGCCGCCCCCACCGCGATGCCGAAAACGAGTTGATAGCCGGCCGGCGCGCCGATGCGGTCAATGATCTGTCCCGCAAGCGGCACGCTGAACATCGTGACGATGGCCATCACCGTCTTGCGGGAGGAGAAATAGCGGCCGCGGCGCTCCATGGGCACAATATCGCCCGCGAGCGATGTCCACGCCGGACTGCCGATCCCGCTTACTCCCGAGCGCAGCGCCATCAGGCCGATGAGCACGGGGATCAGCGCCGGGCCGGAGATGACGCCGGGAGCGAGCACCGCCAGCAGCAGCATGAAATACTGCAGCGACAGTGACACCATAAATACCGGTTTGCGTTTGCCCAGCCGCGCCGTCCACTGCGCGCCGATGAGCGGCGCCAGCATCGCCAGGAAGCTGGAAATCGAGGCCAGGCTGCCGACCTGCAAGTTCGTCGCGCCAAAGGCCAGGAGATAGAGGGTGACGTAGCTATCCACGAAGGCGGACACGAACGCGATCAGCACGCCGTACCACCAAAAGACCTGCATTCCTTTCCGATAGGAGGGGTGCACGTCACGGATCACAAACACGTCCGCGTGCTGGAGCCCCTGTTGGAACATCGAAAACCACTCTCGAACCCGCCTCACCTTCCGCCTCGCCTTCGAAAATTGCGCAAACGCTATTATAATCGCGTTTGAAATAACCTCAGCAGGACGGGAGACAGACTATGGGCATCATTTTGCACATCACCTCACAGGCGACCTGGGAAGCAGCGCGCGCTGCGGGCAGTTATCAAGCCGATACGCTGGCGACAGAGGGCTTCATCCACTGTTCGACGCCGGCGCAGGTCATCGGCGTCGCCAATGCCCGCTTCCGGGGGCAGGCGGGACTGGCCTTGCTCTGCATCGAGGAGACCCGCGTGCGGGCCGAAGTCCGCTACGAGGACTGTGACGAGACGGGACAGCAGTTCCCGCACATCTACGGGCCGCTCAACCTGGACGCCGTGACGCAGGCGCTCCCCTTCCCGCCGCAGGCCGACGGGACCTTCACGCTGCCGTCCCTCGCCCCCTCGCAGCAGGGCGATGAAGCGGCGTGAACTCGCACACGCGGGCCCCATCCTTGACGGGGAGGCGACTTCTGGTACAGTGGGGCGCATGGAACCCATCACATCGGACACTGAAGCGCGTCCCGCCGAGCTGCAAATCCGCCTGAAGCGACGCACTTTTCTCAAGGGCCTGCTAGGGGCGACTGCGGCCCTTCTCGGCGGCAACTTCCTGGCCGCCTGCGGGAACACGGTCCGCGAGGACGCCACAGTCACCTCGCCGATGGCGTCGCCTACCGCCGCGCCATCTCCTGCGCCGACCTCCACACCGACGCCACCCCCGACGGCGACGCCGCGTCCTACCCCAACGGAGCTGCCCTGGGTCTATCCCAACGGCCCCTCCAAACTGGGCCTGCACACCGTCAGCCCCAATGGCGCTTTTCCCTTCGTGCGCAGCGTCACCGAGGCCGGCGGGCGGATACGGCTGATGAAGGCGGTCGGCAACTTCGGCATCCTGCGCGAGGTGAAGTCCGTTTCCCCTCAGACCGTCACCATCGGACGCTGGCCCTACGTGGAAGCGGTGGACATCGGCGGCGATCCGGCGCAAGCGGCGGAACGGGTGCTGCGACAGCACATGGAAGCGTGGCAATACGAGCGGGATGTCGTGGATTACTGGGAAGTCCTCAACGAGGTGGACCCCGGCTCCCCCGAAGGGCACGTCTGGCTGGCGCGTTTTTATTGGGCCGCGATGGAGCTCGCGGAGGCCCAGGGATATCGCCTGGCGCTCTTCTCTTACTCCACGGGGGTGCCGGAATGGACCGATTGGGCCGCCATCGTCGAGACAGGCATCTTCGCCCGCGCCGCTCAGGGAGGACACATCCTGGCGCTGCACGAATACGATTGGCCTTTCCTGCGGCTCCATTGGGGCGGCAGCCTGCCGGGACAGCCGATCTATGATCCCGACCGCGGCGTTCTCGCCGGACGGTACCGCCATCTCTACCGCGATTTCCTCATCCCGCGCGGCGAAGTCATTCCCCTGGCGATCACGGAGTGCGGATTGGATCCCGGCGTCGGCGAGCAGGAGCCAGATTTCCCGTGGCAGCGCCACTGGCTCAAAGAGCTCGCCTGGTATGATTCCAAACTCGTCGAGGATGACTACGTCATCGGCGCGGCGATCTTCACCCTCGGCGGCACGGATTCCCGATATTTCGATTACGAAAACATGCTCCCCGATCTGCGCGAGTACCTCCTGCGGCTCAAGGACCTGTGACCTGTCGCCCTCACGTCGTCTCGTCGTGAGTTGAAAAAAACTTGTTCTGTGGTAGAATGTTTTTAGTTTCTACAAGAGGTGCTGCGGTGAAGCTGCTTTCTGTGTCACTCGCTCTTGCCTTGTTGGCCCTTACCAACGAGCGTTGGCGCGCGGCACCTTCACATTAGCCTGTGGAAATCCCAGCCCCTGCCGCGCAGCAGGGGTTTTTTGTTGATTTTAACGAGGAGGGAGTCATGGGTAAAAAGTAATGAGGTGGCAGTTTTCTCACCCATTACCCCTCCCCCATCACCCATCACCCTTTTTCAGGAGGCAAGCATGAGTCGGCCCTATCGTCCGCAAGAAATCGAACCGAAATGGCAACAGCGTTGGGAAGCCGACGGGCTTTACCGCTCCGTGATAGATCCGGCGAAGCCCAAGTTCTACGCGCTGACGATGCTCCCCTATCCCAGCGGCGACCTGCACATCGGTCACTGGTACGCGATGACCCCCAGCGACGCGCGGGCACGCTTCAAACGGATGCAAGGGTACAACGTGCTCTTCCCCATGGGCTTCGACGCTTTTGGCCTGCCCGCCGAAAATGCCGCCATCCAGCGGGGCATTCATCCCGGCAAATGGACCATGGATAACATCGTCAACATGCGCCGCCAGCTCCGCACGATGGGCGCGATGTTCGACTGGCAGCGCGAGGCGGTCTCATGCCTGCCCGGCTATTATCGCTGGACGCAATGGTTCTTCCTCAAGCTCTACGAGATGGGACTGGCCTACCGCAAGCAGGCGCCGGTGGACTACTGCCCCAGCTGCAAGACCACCCTCGCGCGGGAGCAGGTGATCGGGGAAGAGCACATCTGCGAGCGCTGCGGCACGCCCGTCATCAAGAAGGACCTGGAACAGTGGTTCTTCCGCATCACCAAGTACGCCGACGAGCTGCTGGATTTCTCCAGGATTGACTGGCCGGAGAAAATCCGCCTGCTCCAGACCAACTGGATTGGGCGCAGCGAGGGCGCGGAAGTGACGTTCACTATCGCGCCCGAAGACCTCCCCGCCGACGCCGCGCCGGAGGAGGGCCGCCTGGTGGTATTCACCACACGCCCCGACACGCTCTGGGGCGCGACGTTCATGGTGCTGGCGCCCGAACATCCGCTGGTGGAGCGGATCACCAAACCGGAGCACCGACAGGCGGTCGAGGCCTACAAGCGGCAAGCCGCGCGCCAGAATGAGATCGAGCGCCTGGCGACCGACAAGGAGAAGACGGGCGTCTTCACCGGCGCGACGGCCATCAATCCCGTGAACGGGGCGCGCATTCCGGTGTGGACCGCCGATTACGTGATGATGACCTACGGCACCGGCGCGATCATGGGCGTGCCGGCGCACGACGAGCGCGACTTCGCGTTCGCCGCGAAATTCGGCCTGCCCATCCCCGCCGTCATTGAGACGGACGAGTGGATCGCCGAAGGTCGCCCGTTCCCACTGCCCCATCCCTACCCCGGCGAAGGGCGCATGATCAACTCCGGCCCCTTCGACGGCACGCCGGCTCCCCATCCGGCCGTGGAGCAGGTGACCGCCTGGCTGGCGGCACAGGGACGCGGCAAGGCGGCGGTCAACTATCGCCTGCGCGACTGGCTGATCAGCCGGCAGCGCTATTGGGGCGCGCCCATCCCCATGATCTACTGTGATCACTGCGGCATCGTCCCCGTCCCCTACGAGCAGCTGCCCGTGCTGCTGCCGCCCGACGCCGAAATCCCCAAGACTGGCGAGAACGCGCTGCTCTATCACGAGGGATTCCTGCACACTACCTGCCCGCAATGCGGCGGACCGGCGCGGCGGGAAACGGATACGATGGACACCTTCATGTGTTCGTCGTGGTATCAATACGCCTACCTGAGCCCCTATTACCGCGAGGGCGAGCCGGTCACCGGCGATGACACCCCCTGGGATCCGGCCGAGCTGGCGTATTGGGCACCCGTGGATACCTACACGGGCGGCGCGGAACATGCGGTGATGCATCTGCTGTACACGCGCTTCTTCACCAAAGCCCTGCGCGATGGCGGCCTGCTCAATTTCGACGAGCCCATGCTGCAATATCGCTATCAGGGGACGATTCTCGGCGAGCCCCGCAAGGGAGATGTCGCCGAAGTGACCGGCGCATGGGAAGGGAGCGCCTTCAAGGCCGCAGAAATCACGGCCTATCCCTTCGACAGGCCCGAGCTCTGGCCCGCGATGGGCAAGAGCGCGACCCGCGTCTGCGGCGAGGTCATGGCCCGCGATGAGGTGAGCCTGCAGATCCGCGTAGATGACGCGGGGGCGCTGGTCATCGTCCATGTGTCCGAGGAGCTGCCGGTGCACATCCCCGGCAAGGAACGGCCGGGTCAGCTGAGCGACATCCTCTATCACCTGGAAGTGGAGAAGATGTCGAAGAGCAAGAAAAATGTGGTGGCGCCGGACGCCCTGGTGGAAGCTTATGGCGCGGATGTCGTGCGCGCCTACCTGATGTTTGGCTGGCGGTGGGAAATGGGCGGCCCCTGGGATAGCAAGGGCATCGAAGGCATCGTGCGGTGGATCAACCGGGTCTGGTCGCTCGTGACCGACGCCCCGCGCAACCGGGTGGCGCCGGACGCCGGCGCGGAGCGCGAGCTGCTGCGCGCGATGCACGGCGCCATCAAGGCCGTGACCCAGGACCTGGAGAGTTTCAGCTTCAACACGCTCATCGCGCGGCTGATGGAGTACACGAATGCGCTGAGCAAGGCCAAGGAGGCCGTGTGGGAAACGCCGGTATGGGACACGGCCATCACGCATCTGTTACTGCTGCTGGCGCCCGTCACGCCGCATCTGGCGGAGGAGCTGTGGGAGAGCCTCGGCAAGCCGTATAGCGTGCACCTGCAACCCTGGCCTGCATGGGATGAGGCGATGCTGGCGGTAGAGGAGCTCGAGATTCCGGTGCAGGTGAACGGGAAAGTGCGCGGCAAAATCGTCGTCGCGGCGGATGCGGATGAGGCGGCCATCAAGGCAGCGGCGCTGGCGGAGCCAAATGTCCGCCGTTACGTCGAGGGGCGACAGCTGGTCAAGATCATCGTCGCTGGCTTGAAACTGGTGAGTGTGGTGGTAAAATAAAACATACAACTGCGGGTAGGGCTCAGATTTCAGCTTGCAGCTGTTTACAAATTCACCCAAAGCCGGAGGATCGTCATGAACCAGGAAACGGACCATGCCATCATCATCGTTGGATCAGGACCGGCAGGAATTGCCACGGGCTTACATTTGCTGAAGCGCGATCCGGCGCTGGCGCAACGCACGCTGATTCTGGAGAAAGCCCGCCATCCCCGCCCCAAGCTGTGCGCCGGGGGTCTGCTCCCCGACGCGGTGACGCAACTGGAGCGCTTCGGCTTCGACGTCACCGAAGTGCCTCACATCAAAGTCCCTTGGGCGCATTTCACTTTCCAGGGACGGGGGATGCAGATGACCAGCGGGAAGCACAATTACGCCTTCTACGTGATCCGCCGTCATGAATTCGATGCCTGGTTAGCAGCCCACGCTCGTGAGCGCGGACTGACATTGCAGGAAGAGACTGCCGTGCAGGCGGTGCGCCGCGATGGGGACAGGGTGCTCGTGGAGACAAATCGCGGCAGCTACACCGCGCGGGCCGTCGTCGGAGCAGACGGCGCGAACAGCGTCGTGCGGCGCGCCGTGCAGCCAACATCAACGAGGAATGTCGCACGCCTGTTGGAGGTCCTGGTCGAACCGCGCGACAGCAACGACCCGACGGTGCTGCCTCACGCCCCAGACGAGGCGTATTTCGAGTTCGGCTGCCTGCCGGACAATATCCAGGGCTACATTTGGGATTTTCCGACCCAAGAAGGAGGTGTGCCCCGCCGGTGCTGGGGCATCTACGATAGCCGGGTGGATTCTAAGGGGGCACGGGGTGACCTGCCCGGCGCGCTCAGCCAATTCATGGCAGCCTATGGCTACGGCCCCCAAGATTACACGCTCCAGGCTCATCCCATCCGCTGGTTCGACACGCACGCGACGTTCTCCGCGCCGGGGATCCTGCTGGCAGGTGACGCTGCCGGCGTAGACGCTTCCTTTGGCGAGGGTTTGAGTCCAGCGCTGGGCTATGGCGAGATTGCAGCGGAGGCTCTGGCGGATGCTTTCGCGCGCGGCGATTTCAGTTTCGGCGATTATCGGGAGCGTGTGCTGGCCCATCCCTTGGGAAAGGCCCTGCGCGCCCGCACCCTTGTCGCGCGCACCCTCTTTGGCATGCGGAGTCCCACCATCCAGCGCTTGCTATGGTGGCGGCTCAACGGGCTCCTGAAGTGGACCATCAACCACTTTCTCCTCAACTGGACTGAGCGCTAGGCGGCGGATGAAGGCCCCATTTCTCGCGGCGACGTTAAACGTCGCCGCGAGACGTTCAGGTTTGCCACAGAGCTGCTTTTTCGGCAAATTTGGCCATTTAGCTATTGACACGACGCAATTCCTATGCTACAATTGTAATGTGAACGTTCACGGGAAAGACCGCGAAGATTCACTGTCCCTCTTGCAGCTGCAGGTGCGTCGTGAAGCATAAACGAGTGACCATTGAAGACGTGGCTGAGCTGGCCGGTGTTTCCCGCCAAACCGTGTCGCGGGTGCTCAATGACCGCGCCGACGTCGCGGAAGAAACCCGCGCGCGGATTCAGTCGGCCATTCAGACGCTGGGATACAGTCCCAGCCTCGCTGCCCGCAGCCTGCCGCAACAACGAACTCACATCATCGGGTTGGTCATTCCCTACGGCCCGACCTATCTCTTCTCCGACCCCCACCTCCTGGGATTTATCTGCGGCGTGGATCAAATTGCCAATCAACGCGGGTATAACCTGCTGCTCTCCACGGCACGCGACGACGGCACGGGTGCCCTTTCGGATGTTTACGGGTTGTCGGCCTTCGAACGGCTGATCAGTACCCGGCACATTGATGGCGCGGTGGTGGTCGAAACCCTCAACAGCCGGCAGGGGATCAGCACCTTGCGCCAGCATGGGTATCCCGTCGTCATCCTGGGTTACGGCACCGGCATTGAACAGCCCTACACGGTACACTCTGATGATCGCGGCGGCGCCCGGCTGGCGATCATGCATTTGCTCAGCCTCGGGCATCAACGCCTCGGCATTATCAGTGGAGGCGAGCGCACCCTCACGGCCATGGAGGAGCGCCTGGCAGGCTGCCGTCAAGCGCTGGCAGAGCACGGGTTGACGCTCGATCCCGCGCGGGTTGCCTATGGCGATCTGACGCCCGAAAGTGGCATGGCAGCCACGAGCCGCCTCCTGGACAGCGCTATCCCCCCGACAGCGATCTTCGCCCTCAACGATCGCATGGCCATCGGCGCCATCCAATACCTGCACCAACAGGGCATCAGCGTGCCCGGCCAGCTGTCCGTCATCGGCTTCGACGACATTCCCCAGGCCAGCATCTGCACGCCCGCTCTCACCACCGTCCGTCAGCCCGCCCTGGAAATGGGACGCCAGGCTGGCCGATTGCTCCTGGAGCTGCTCGAAAATGACGCTGCGTTACTGCAACCCATTGTCTTGCCGGCTGAGCTGATCGTCAGAGGTTCCACGGCTCCGGTTTCCCGAAGCTGAGGCCGACCGATTTCATCATCACCTGGCCATTGCCTGTTGAGTTTAAGGAGGTGTCAACGATTAAAATACCCGTGAATATTATTTAAACTTGCCGAAATTTATGTTTCATACACATCTCAAGGAGGAGCACATGAAGAAGACATTGTTTGCCGTAGTGGCCATGGCCATGGTATTGAGCCTGATCCTGGCCGCCTGCGGCCCCACCCCCACGCCGCAGATCATCGAGAAGACCGTGGAAGTCACCAAAGAAGTCGTCGTGACCAAAGAGGTCGTCGTGACCAAGGAAGTGGAAGTTGAGAAGCCCGTGGACCGGCGTGTGGTCATCTACAACTCTTATGCCAGCGACCCCGCTCCCCGCGCCGCGGATGAAGCGTTGGTGAAGATGTTCGAAGAAGCCCATCCTGACATTGAAGTGCAGCACAGCACGGTCGCGCATGAGGATTTCAAACAGGCCATCCGCGCCTACCTCACCGCTTCCACGCCGCCGGATGTGATGACCTGGTTTGCCGGCAACCGCGCGCGCTTCTTCATTGACAAGGGCTTGATCATGGACATCAGCGACGTGTGGGAGCAAGAGGGCTGGAATGAGGATTATCCCGCCGGATTCCGCGCTCTGAGCACCGTCAACGACAAGCAATACTTCTTGCCGACCAGCTGGTACTGGTGGGCGGTCTACTATCGCAAGGACATCTTCGAGCAGTACGATCTGCAAGAGCCGCAGACCTGGGAAGAATTCCTGCAGGTTTGCGAGACCCTCAAGGCCAATGGGATTACGCCCCTCACCATCGGCACCAAGTATCCCTGGACGGCCGCCGCGTGGTTCGACTATCTCAACATGCGCGTCAACGGCCCGGAATTCCACATCAACCTGATGCTGGGCAAGGAAGCCTATAACGATCCGCGCGTGCTCAAAGTCTTCACCGATTACTGGGCGCCGCTGATTGAGAATGGCTATTTCATTGACGATCCGGCGGCTTACACCTGGTCCGAAGCGCTGCAGTTCATGGTGGATGGCTCATCGGCCATGTACTTGATGGGGGACTTCCTCCGCGACAGCTACCCTGCCGATCAGGTAGGCAAGATTGATTTCTTCCGCTTCCCCGTCATTGATCCCGCGATGCCCATTGGGGAAGACGCGCCGACCGACGGCTTCTTCATTGCGGCGCAATCGCAACACCCCGAAGACGCCAAGACATTCCTGGCCTTCCTGGGTTCGGTAGAGGCCCAGCAGTACAACGCCGATGTCCTCGGACGGCTGCCCACCAACCTCAAGGTAGACACCTCCAAGTTCACGCCCGCCCAACAGAAGGGTCTGGAGCTCATCAAGGGCGCGGATTACGTGGCTCAGTTCTACGATCGCGACACCACCCCGGAAATGGCCGAGCGGGGCATGAGCGCCTTCTCCGAATTCTGGGCCAATCCCACCAAGATCCAGGCCATCCTGGAGCAACTGGAACGCGAACGGCAAGAGATTTTTGCCGAGGAGTAACCCAGGCCACGCCAAGGGGCGATTCACAGGGACTGGTCCGCGGATGCAGCCCGCGGACCAGTCCCGCAGCAACAAGCAAAGGGGAAGGATGCTACGTTCCAAAAAACTCGTCCCGTATTATTTTCTAATCGTGCCGCTGCTCCTGTATCTGGGCTGGGTCATCGGCCCCATGCTCTACACCTTCTACCTGAGCCTGACCAAATGGGATGGCATCTCGGCGCCGGTGTTTCGCGGTTTTGCCAACTACGAGCGGCTGTTCCGCGATCCGATCTTCTTCACCTCGCTCAAGAACAACCTGCGCTGGATCATCAGCTTCATCACCATCCCGGTAGTGGCGGGACTGGGGTTGGCGCTGGCGTTGAACCGGGCCATCCCCGGAGCCAAGTTCTTCAAGGCCAGCTTCTATTCCCCCCTGGTGCTTTCCCTGGTCGTCTGCGGCCTGATCTGGTCATGGATGTATCATCCGGCAGGGGGACTGATCAATTCCGTCTTGCGGGCTGTTGGGCTGGAAAATCTTGCCCGCGGCTGGCTCAGCGATGAAAAGACGGTGATGTGGGCCATCATCGCCGTGGCAGTATGGCGCCAGGTGGGGTATGTGATGGTCCTTTACCTCGCCGGGCTGCAAGGCGTGGATCCACAATTGATTGACGCCGCGAAAGTGGATGGCGCCAATTCCTGGAATACCTTCCGGCACGTGATCCTGCCGCTCCTGACGCCGGTCACGACGATCGTCGTGGTCATCAGCATCATTGATTCGCTGCGGGCCTTCGATCTGGTCTCCGTCATGACGCGCGGCGGCCCCTACAACTCCTCCAGCGTGCTCGCCAATTTCATGTACATCGAGGCCTTCAACAACTACAAGATGGGCTATGCCGCAGCCATCTCGGTCATCCTGTTCTTTATCAGCGCCGTGTTCATCTTCATTTATCTCTGGCGCGTCATGCAAGACGAGTTGGAATATTAAGGAGGCGCGATGTCAACAGCGAAGTTTTTCAGTTCACCCTGGCGGACATTGGGCTTCTTTTTGCTGGTCCTCATCACCCTCATCTGGTTGTTGCCCTTCCTGACGGCCTTGCTCACGTCGGTGCGGACCAACGACGACATCCTGACCCAGGGATTCATCGCCATCCCCAAAGAGTGGACCCTGCAGAATTTCGTCACCGCCTGGAATCGCGGCGGGCTGCACAAGTACCTGCCCAACAGCTTCATCATCACCATCCCCGCGTTATTTGCGACGCTGCTGCTCTCTTCGCTCTCCGCCTATGCCCTGGCGCGCTTCAAATTCCCCGGCAACCGGCTGCTGTTTTTCCTCTACGTCGGCGGGACGATGTTGCCATTTCAGGTGCTGCTCCTGCCCGTGTTCCGGCTGACCGACGCGCTGGGGCTGTATGACACGCACCTGGGCCTGATCCTCTTCCACACGGCATTTCAGCTGGGCTTTTGCACTTTCCTGCTCCGCAACTACATGCGCACCGTGCCCGGGGAGATTCTGGAAGCGGCGCGCATTGACGGCTGTGGGGAATTCCGCATCTGGGCGCAGATTATGATGCCGCTCACGCTGCCGGCGCTGGCAGCGCTGGCGACGCTGGAATTCACGTGGATCTTCAACGATTATCTGTGGGCCATCGTGCTGCTGCGGACGGACGCGCTCAAACCTGTGACCGCCGGTCTGGCGACTCTGCAAGGGCAATACGTGACGGATTGGACGGTGATTGTCGCCGGCGCCCTGATCGCTACCGTCCCGACGGTGCTGCTCTTCATCTTCCTGCAACGCTATTTCATCGAGGGGTTGACGCTGGGGGCCACGAAGTAGGCGAGCAAAAAGGCGGAAAAGCGAAAAGGCGAAAAGGCGAGAAGGCGAAAAGGCGGGAAAGCAGAAGGGGGAAGGCGGCTCACCGACAGGAATTGTAGTCTTCCCCCAGGATGAGCCGCAATTTGACCGGCGCGGCGGGATCGGGGGTCAGCAGGACGTTCTCCTGACGCACGCGGAAGAAGTTCTGCACCCAGGTCAAGCCGCTGCCTTTGGTGCTCTCGCCGAAAAACAGCAAGCGCGTCTGAGGATACAGCGCGTCCGCCGGCGCGTAGATAGGCTCGTAGCCCGCATGGATCAGCCAATCCCCGGCCAGGTACTCCCAGCCCTCGTGCCCGGAGCCGTTCCACACCTCGATGGGGATGGCCGCCTGGAGCGCCCGGCTGCTGGCAGGTTTGGCCAGCACGTCCTGCAAGATCGGCTCGATCTCTTCCCACACCGGCAGAAAGACCGCTCCCCCCTGGGGGGTCGTGTAGGGGATCACCTGCGCGCGCCCGATGTTGTAGGTGCGGACGTCCACGGGGCTGAGCCGGGCCGCCGTCACCGCCAGGGCGAGAATATCTCCTACCCCTAAGTCAGTCTGATACAGGCCGCTGAGCTCTTGCACCAGCGCAGGCGCGGCTTCCAACAGATTGGCCTGCTTGGCCTTCCGCCACATCGCCTCCAGCACTCGTTGCTGCCGTTGCTCGCGTGAGAAAACGCTGGTCGTCTTGCGCGTGCGCGCGTACCACAACGCGAGCCGACCGTCCATGTGCTGCATCCCCGGCTCGAGCACCAACCAGTCGTATTCCCCCGCCTCGTTGGGATAGGGCCAGTAATCCTCCAGCCGGCAATGGACCGGCATGTCAATGCCGCCCAACGCATCCACCAGCCCCTTCAACCCCGCCATGTCCACTTTGACGTAATAGTCCGCGCTGATCCCCAGGTTGTAGAGCAACGCTTGATTGAGCAGCCCAAAACCGCCGCCCGGATAGTTGTGCACCGCGCCGGTCATATCCGCGGTGTTGATGCGGCTCATCCAGAAGCCGGGGATGAAGATGTAGAGGTCCCGCGGGATGGAAAGGAGCGTCACGGAAGGCACATCGGGGTAGATGACGAGATACTGGATCGCGTCGGTGCGCCAGTTGTCCCAATCCGGGCGCTGATCACTGCCCAGAAGGACGATCGTGATGGCCTCTTTCGGGATGTACAACAGAGGAACCGGCGTGGGGATGGTGATGGTGTGCGAGGGGTGCAGCGTCGGCGTCACGTCCAGGGGCGCCAGGGTGGGACGGCCGGGGTTGACGACCCGCGTGGGGGTGGCGGTAGGCGAGGGCGTTGGGGAGGGCGTCGGGGTAGGTGAAGGCGTGACCGTAGGCCAGGGCGTGCTCGTACCGGTAGGAGTCCAGGTGGGCGGCTCCTGGCGCTCGACGGTCGGCGTCGGCGGGGCCGCGGTGGGCTCCGGCGCCGCCAGCGCGACCGCGACGGCCGGCGTCAGCGTCGGTCCCAGCTCAGACAGTGCGTGCGACCAGGAAATGCTGAGATAGAGCATGACCACGCCAATGAGGAGCATGGCCAGGAGGAACAACGCCAGGGTCCGGAATTGTGATTGGGTCATACCAGTCCACTTGCCATGAATGAAACGCAACGGATTCACAACGCCCGGCAGGTAACGTCATCGCCTGTCCGACAAACATTGTAGCACAGAGCCAGAACTTACACAAGGCTCAAATTCTAACCCCAAGATGAAAATTCCGGGTCATTTTCCTCCGTCCCTTCGCCAATCGGCCCGACCTTAACTGCATCTTAACAACTCCCTGGTATCATCAGCATCGTAGATCATCGAGATGAGGTGTCGTGAAATGAAAAAGGCGCAAATGAATTATTTGGTAGATAGTGTAATTCTGATAGCATTCGTGCTAAGCGCGCTCAGCGGCTTGACCTTCCTGGCACCGCTGGGATGGCTGAATCTGGAAGCCGCGACAGGACCGGCCTTTCTGGGCATCAGCCTTAGTCTGTGGAATGACCTGCACACCTTCGCCAGCATCGCCATGATCGCGGGGGTGACCTTGCATCTGATCCTGCATTGGACCTGGATTCTCACGATGACCAAGCGGACGTTGGGAAAGCAACTCCCTGGGAAAGCATAACGTGAAGGTCGAAGATGATTGCGGATAAACCCATGACACGGCGGAAGTTTCTCCTGGTATGCGGCGCTGCGACGGCGGCCCTGCTCAGCGGCTGCCTCAACGACGAGAGCAAGTCCTCCGCGGTGAACGGCACCACGCAGGCCACACCCGCGGCCCTGGAGACGCCAAGTGCGGCCACAGCGGTCCCCACGGCCACGCCGACCGCTGCCGCAACCCGCGTCGTCACCCGCTGCCCGCATGGCAGGGTCAACGATCCTTTTCCCGGGCATTGCCGGCTCTACGTGGACGGCAACGGCAACAACCTCTGCGACTATTCGGAAGTGAATTGAACTGTAAGGCCGCGGGGCGAGCTCTACCCGCCCCGCGGCCCACGATGAACCTTGAGTGTCCTCCGCACCGAACGCTCTCCGGTGCGATCTCCTCCTCGACCCCGGTCGCAGCCTTCCTCAAACGGCGGGCGACCGGGGCTTTTTTTCACGGCAACCTGCCGATGTAATGGTACGGCGAAAAATGGGTGCGGCCGGCGGCGTTCACCCGCTCGCTCCCCGACTCGGTGACGATGACGACGTCCCCCTCCAGCCAGCCGATGACGCGCAACGAGGGTTCCTCCACAGCGCTCAACAGCGGGGTGACCTCGCCGCTTGCCAGAGACACCAGCCGCAGATTGTAGCGCTCCGGCAAAGGATCGGGATTCCCTCGCGCTTCGGCATAGACGAGCCGGGCACTGTCGGACGTGAAGCGCAGATCGCCGCACTGCCCGTAGCCCGGCGTCCCCGGAATCACGCGCTCGACGCCGGTAACCAGGTCACGCAACACCAGGTCTTGCCGTCCGTTCACGTAATTCAGATAGGCGAAGGTCAGCCCGTCGGGCGAGAGCGCCGCATCGCAACCGCAAGTGGGCGCGTTGAGGGCTCTCACCGCGCCGTTCGCGGTGTTGATCGCCAGGGAATACGGCCTCCAGGGGAAGAGAATGTAACCGCCGATGCCGGCGTACATCTGCGCCGCGTACACCGTCTTCCCATCGGGACTCCAGGCAAAGGGATCAAAGTAGCGCGGGCCAATGGTATAAGAGTACGTGCGTGTCACCAGCAAGCGCGGATTCAGCCCTGACCCGTCGGCCAGATAGAGACGGCTGAGCAAGGCATCCCCCAGATCCTCCGAAACGCTCCAGGCAAGCTGGCTCCCATCCGGGCGGACGGAAAAAGCAGGATACGCGCCGCCCGGAGCAGGCAGAGGCAACGCCACGGGCGTTGCCGACGGCAGGAGCCGCATCACGTGGTTGGTCGTCCAGCTCCAATAGTAGAGGTGCCCTCCGGCCAGCTGCACGCTGAGGGGATCTACCCCCGGCGCCGGCAGGACCAGGGTGTCGCTGAGAGAGCTGCGGTTGACCAGATGGAAAGCCGGCGGCGAAGCTGCCGTATCCAGGAACACCAGCTCTCCCACCCCACGGCAGGCCTGCACGGAGACGTCATCCACAAACAGCGCCGTGACGCCATCCTCGCCATCGTTGTAAGCGCCAAAGCGCAGGGTGACGGTCTGTCCGGCATAGGGGAGCAGGTCGAAGGTGAACGGCTGCCAGTCACGGGCGTCGTCGCGGTTGTGCCACAGCGTCTTCAACACCGCACCCCCCGCGTCGAGGAGGAGGATGTACTGCAAGTCGCTCTCCGGCGCGGTGCTGACGCTGTAGAGCCAGGCGCTCAGGTCGGCGCTGACCGCGTCGGCGGGGACGGTGAAGCTCTGCTGGAAGGAGGAGTAGGAATAGACGTTGGCCTGCGGCTCGACGATGCCCGTCCGCAGCGCCCAGCTGCCGGCGTGCGTCGGCGCAGTGACGTAGGCCGCGCGATACACCGTCGGCAGGATCTCCCAGCCCACCCGCGTCTCGAAATCGCCGTTGATCAGCAGCTCCGCACAGGCCGGCGACGGCGGCGCCTCGCTGTGCTCGCGGAGCGCCAGCGGCAGATAGACCCGATGATGACGCCACCCGTAAGCGCCGCCGCTCCCCAACGTGATCTCGTCCAGGAAGACCGTCGTCGGCAGCGCATCGGCGTCCGCCTCCAGCCGCACGGTGACGGTGACCGGCTCGCCCGCCGCCGCCGCGACCTCGGTCCACCCGTGCTGCCAGCCCGCGCCATAGGGCAGCGTGCGCGAGACGACGCCGCCTGGCGTCTCCACCAGGAGCCGCAGCACATCGCCGGGATCGGCGGCGGGCGCCGTAAAGCCCAGCGACAGGGTCGGCGAGACGACGGCCGCCGGCAACCGCGTGACCTGTTGCAGCTCCACACGCCGGCCCCCCAAAGCGCGCAACTCCACGGCGCCATGGCCCGTGTGCGCCTTGTCGCTGGCGCGCGCATACGTGCCCGTCACGGGCCGGGTGACCGTCCAATGCTCCAACCCCGCCTCGAAGCTCCCGTTGCGGATGACGTCATCCTCCGGAACCAGCACCAGTGTCACCGAGGCAGTCTCGCCGCCGCCCAATTGCAGGTATGCCGGATCGCCGTTGGGCAGGGTGAAGGGGGCCGGCTCATGGGCCTGGAGCGTGTAAGCGCCGGGGAACAGCGCGGTGAAACTGTAGTAGCCCGAAGCGTCGGTCGTCGCCAGCGTCCCCGTCATGACCGTCGCCTGCGCGCCGGGCACCGCCGCGCCGCGATTGTCACGGATAAACCCGGTGATCGTCACCGGCTCCGTCACCGTGATGTTCACGTCCAGCGTGGGACTGCCGTAGGCCGCGAACCAGGTCACCCCTTCGTGGACCATGTCCCACTTGAGGGTGTACTCGCCGGGGGTGTGCGGCGCGGTGAGGAGCGCCGAGGGGAATGTCGTCAGCGCGCCGTAGGGGATGTCGGTGAGCAGCGGCGTGCGATGATCCTCCGCCGGCGGCTGGACGTATTGATCGCCCGCGTCATCGTACCAGTGATAGCCCAGGTGATAGGGCGTGCCGGAGGCGGGATCGGCGAGATGATACCAGGTCCGCGTGCCGACGTTGCGCAGCGTGTGGCTCACTTCGACGGTGCTGCCGATCAGCATCATCGAGGGCGTGGTATCCCCCAGATAGGCGGCAGCATAGGGCGGCGTGTAGCGGCTGAGCAGCGTCCATGCGGCGGTGCGGAGGGCCGGCAGCTGCGCGTAGAAGGCGTCGCCGGGGCAGGCCGTGGCGACGTAGTCCCGGTGTCCCCCGATGTTGGGGGTGACGCGATCGTTGAAGAGGCTGCTTTCCAGGGGATGGAGGTAGCTGCGGCTTCCGTACCAGGCAGCCAGGGCCGCGTTCGCGTCGCACATGGCAGACGTAGGAGCGTTGCTGCTGTAGTTGCCCAGGTTGCCGATGCCGACGCTGCCGGCGTTGTAGCCCAGGGTATGGGCGCCGATCACATCCGGTCCGCCAGCGCGGCCCTCGTAGATGTTGCCGTCTTTGTCCACGATGTAGTTGTAGCCAATGTCGCCCCAGCCCAATGTCACGGCGTGATAGTAGTAAATCGCCTGAATCTCGGCGATGGGATCGTTGCCGCCGGAGGTGGCGGTGTGATGCAGGATCAGTTTTTTCGCGGGCGCGTATTCGGGCGGCCAGGTCATCAGCGACTCGTCGGCGCCCCAGGCCGCGCGGGGAATGATGTAGGGCTGCGGAGCGCCCGCGCTGGACAACGGTCGGGCTTGTGCGCGCGCCTGTTCGAGCGTCGGCGCGCCGGAAACGGCGATGGCGGTGAGGGTGAGGCCTTCGACCCGCGCCGCGCCCCGTAAGGTAAAGCGGGCCTGCATCCACTGCGCGTCTTCGAGTGTGACCAGGTTCTCACCGAACCAGCGGTCGCCCTGCAATTCGCCGTAGAGGGGCTGCCAGTCGCCCCAGGTGCGGCCATCCCGGCTCAGGCGGAGCGCCAGCTCGAGCTCCGCGCCGGCGGAGAGGCTGGCGCGCCATTCCGCCCCCACGGCGATGAAGGAGAAGGGCGCGCGGTGAGCGGCAGTGACGTAACTGCCGCGTTCGGCATGGGCCAGCTGCAGCTGTCCCGCTTCAAAGGCCGTTTGGGTGAACTCACCCGCCTCAAAATCCTCTGCAGAAAGTGTCCAGGTGTAAGCACGAAGTTCCACAGGAGCGGCGTTGGTAAAAGACGAGGGCGTTCCCACAAAACCGGGCAAAAACACCGCGGCGAGGGCCAAACAGCAGACCCATCGCCTCAAGGAAGACCCACGGGTAGCCATACCAACCTCCTTTCTTTGATAATTTCAGCATAGCACTGACTTCCCCCTCAAAAGTTTCAAGGCGGTTACGGTTGGATAAATCCGAGATCCTCACCAGTGATTTTGCATGGCTTTCCCGGCGCGCTTTGCGCCCTCAGCCAGCCCGTCCCGCTCATCCACCGGAAGGTTAGTTTTGAACTTAAATTCAACCAAAACAGACAGGCTATTGACATTCCTGCAAAACGGCTACACAATGAAGCTGCCTTGAGCCTCTTCACCTGTTCGGCTTTCCGGCGTCATTTCCCCATGAACTGGAGGCTCAACGGGATGTGCTCTTCTCCTCTTTTGGTTCGTTCTGGTGTGAAAGGTGTTGTTGATGGAGGTGCAGGATGGACCGTAAAAAGGATTTCACCCAACACTTCTTCGACGAATTCCTCCCCGCCGGAACTGCAAGCCGTACCATCGGCGACGCGCTGCTGCGGGCCAAGGACGTCTATCCCTTCGGCCAATACAACCCCGGCACCAGCGCGACCGAC
>JAGPHL010000209.1 GCA_018055515.1 Anaerolineae bacterium | reverse complement strand
GCAAAATCGAGTACAATTATAAAGAAACATCCCTTCCAAAAGGAGTCGCAGATGAACGCTGAACGGACGCTGTTGATTCACGGCGGGACGGTCGTCACCCCGGAGACGCTGCTCGAGGCGGATGTGCTGATCACAGGCGAGACCATCCGCGCCATCGGCAGGGATTTGACGGCAGTCTGCGCCGACGAGGGCGAAGTCATAGACGCGACGGGATGGCTCGTCCTCCCCGGCGTGATTGATCCCCACGCCCACATCGAGCTCGATACCGGCATCTACAAGACGCCCGACAGCTGGTTTGTCGAGAGCCGCGCGGCGGCCTTCGGCGGCGTGACGACGGTGATTGACTTCGCCACGCAATTCAAGGGGCAGACGCTCCCCCAGGCCGTGGAGCAACGGTTGCGCGAGGCCGCCCCCTCGGTGATTGATTACGCCTTCCACGTGATGGTCACCGATTTGCCGCCGGGACAGGAGGACGAGCTGGGGCTGTTGGAGGAGCTGGGGACCCGCAGCATCAAGCTCTACACCACCTATCGCCCCAACTATTACGCCGATGACGCCACGCTGCTGCGCCTGCTCGAAGCGGCGGGACGCTACGGGCTGATGACACTCGTCCATTGCGAAAACGACGCCCTGGTCACCGCACAGACGGAGGCGCTCATCGCCGCCAACGAGCGCGGCTGGCGCTATCACGCCCTGGCGCGCCCCGCGCTGGCGGAACAGGAAGCCGCCGCGCGGGTGCTCTTCCTCGCCCGCGAGGTCAACGCGCCGGTAGTGATCGCTCACAACTCCAGCGCCCGCACCTCCGCGCTGGTGGCGCAGGCGCGCGACGCCGGACAGGCCGCCTTCTGTGAGACGGCGCCGCAATATCTCATCCTGGACGACCGCGTGTACGAGGGTAGCGAGCCGTGGCGCTACATCCTCCAACCGCCGCTGCGCGCCCCCGGCGAGCCGGAAGCGCTCTGGGAAATGGTCGCCGCGGGGGCGGTGGACATGCTGATGACGGATCACTGCGCCTACACCCGCGAGCAGAAACTCGCCGTAGATGATTTCACCCAGACGCCGGGCGGTCTGCCCGGGCTCGAGACGCTCCTGCCGCTCACGGTGACCTATGGCATCGGCGGAGGCTATCTGGAGTGGCCTGATGTCGCCCGCCTGCTCGCCGCCAATCCCGCGCGGATCTACGACCTCTGGCCCCGCAAGGGCGCGCTGCTCCCCGGCTCCGACGCCGACCTCGTGCTCTACGATCCGGCGTATACGGGCTTCCTCAGCGCGGAGACGCTGCACAGCGGCGCCGGTTACACCCCCTACGAGGGACTGGCAGTCAAAGGGCGCGTCGTGACCACGATTCGGCGCGGCGAAGTGCTGGTACGCGACGGCGTCTTCCTGGGTGCGGAGGGCAGCGGTCGGTTTGTCCCGAGGTGAGTCATGGGTCATGGGTAATGGGGGATGGGTAATGGGGGAGGCATGATGAAGCGTTGGATGGGATGGCTCCTGCTGAGCGCCATGGTGGGACTGCTGGTCGCGTCACCCGTCGCCGCCGCACCCCCAGTACAAACCCAGACGATCCACGTGGTCCAGCCGGGGGAAAACCTGTTCCGCATTTCCCTGCGCTACGGCGTGACGGTCTCCGCCCTCAAAGCGGCGAACGGGCTTCCCAACGACCTCGTCTACGTGGGGCAGCAGTTGGTGATCCCCACCGCCGACAGCGAGGCGCCCGCCCCCGCGCAACCGGTCGTCTCCACGGGGAGGCTGCACACCGTCCAGCCGGGGGAGACACTGAGCGCCATCGCGCTGCGCTACGGCGTGACGTCCTGGGCGCTGGTCCAGGCGAACCATCTCGCCAGCGCCAACCTGATCTACGCCGGCCAGCAGCTCATCATTCCCGGCAGCGCGACCGCGCCCGGCGCCCCGGCGGCTGCGGCGGAAACCTACACCGTCCGCCCCGGCGACACGCTGAGCGGCATCGCCGCACGTTTCGGGACCACCCCGGCGGCGCTCGCGGCGCAGAACGGCCTCGCCAACCCCGAGCTCATCTACGTCGGCCAGGTGCTGCGGCTCGCCGGGAACGCGCTCATACCGGCGACCGGCGGCGCGCGACACATCTACATCTATCTCTCACAACAGCACCTCTACGCCTATGAGGGCAGCCGGCTGGTATATTCCTTCGTCGTCTCCACGGGCCAGGCGCCGACGTACACCCGCACCGGTGAGTTCAAGGTGCAGAGCAAGGTGCCCAATGCCTGGGGCTCCACCTGGAGCATCTGGATGCCCTACTGGCTCGGCATCTACTGGTCGGGCGGATTGGAGAACGGCATCCACGCGCTGCCGATACTCCCCAATGGTCAGACCCTGTGGGCGGGCTACCTGGGGACGCCGGTTTCCTTCGGCTGCGTCGTCCTGGGCACCTACGAGGCGCAGCTGCTCTACGACTGGGCCGAGATCGGCACGCCGGTGACGATCCAGCCCTGAGCTCCGCTCACGGCGCTCCGACCACTGAGGACAACCGTGGAAATTCCATTGATCGCTTTGGGCATCGTCATAGGGGCGGCGCTGGCGTACTTCCTCTTGCGCGCGCGCTTCGAGGCAGAGCGCCAGGCATGGCACGTCGAGCTGCTGGAGGAATTCGAGGAGCGCATCCAGACCTCGCAGGCGCGGCTGATTCAGAGCTACGAGACGCGGATCCAGGTGCTGCAAGAGGAGCACGCTCGCGCCATTCTCGACGCCCGCCATGAGAGCACCGAGCAGAGCCGCGCGGTCCTCAAAGGGAAACTCGCCGAGCAGATGGCGCCGCTGCTGCCGGGCTTCGATTACTGGCCCGCCGACGCGCGCTTTTTGGGCGATCCCGTGGACTACGTCGTGTTCGACGGCTATTCTCAAGACAACGACGATCCGGACGATCTGACGATCGTGATCCTCGACATCAAGAAGGAACAGACGCCGTTGAGCCAGGGACAGCGCCGCATCGCGCGAGCCGTCGCCGCCGGGCGCGTGCGCTTCGAAGTCGTCCGCGTCTTTGAGGATGGCACGGTCAAGCGTCACGAATGGGGGAAACGCGAGGAGGAGAGATAAGCGGCGAACTCGCCTTCCGCATACCCCCATGACCCCTCACCCATGACCCCTTCCCCATTACCATTCTTGGAGGAAACATGAAAGAACTACTGGCCGATCTCAAACGTTGGAAAGCTGAGGGTAAAACCGACATCGCCATGGCCACCATCGTGGAAACGCGCGGGTCCTCATTGCGCCCGGCGGGGACGCGGATGTTGCTCACCGGTGATGGCGACGTCGCCGGCTCGGTGAGCAGCGGCTGCGTGGATGGCGATACCATCGCCGAAATGGAGTTCATCCTCCGCGGGGAGGCCGAGATCCGCCGCCCCTTCTTCGGGATCAGCGATGAGCAGGCCTGGGGCGCGGGCCTGGCCTGCGGCGGCGCGATTGATGTCCTCGTGGAGCGCTACACCCCGATTTACGACGTGCTCATCGAGGAGCTGGAGGCCCAACGCCCGGTCGGATTCGCCACCCGCACCGACGCGCCCCGCCATCTGCTCCGCAAAACCGATGGCAGCGTGTTGGGGTCGCTAGGCGATCCCGCCCTCGATGCCGCCGTGCTGGCGGATCTCAACGCCGCATGGCCCGGCCCCCACGCGCAGAAGCACAGCTATCCCCAGGGTGAAGTCTTCGTCGAAGTGTTCCCGCAACCTCCCACCCTGCTCATCTTCGGCGCGACCGACATCGCCGCGCCGCTGGCCCAGATGGGAAAACTCGCCGGCTATGAAGTCATCGTCAGCGATGCGCGGCGCACCTTTCTGCGCCCGGAACGTTTCCCCGGCGTGGAAACGCGCTTCGGCTGGCCCCAGGACGTCTTCACGGCGGAGGAATTGGGGCCCGGCTGGGCCGTGGTCGTCCTCTTCCACGATCCCAAGTTCGACATTCCCGCGCTGACCCTGGCGCTCAACAGCGAGGCCGCCTACATCGGCTTTCTGGGCAGCCGAAAGACCCAGGCGGATCGTCACGCCGAGCTGCTCGCGGCGGGATTCTCGGAGGCGCAGCTGGCGCGCATCTACGGGCCGGTGGGATTGGACATCGGCGGCAAGGAGCCGGCGCTGATCGCCCTTTCGATTCTGGCAGAGGCCGTCGCCGTGCGCCATCGCCGCAGCGGGGGGATGCTGAGCCGCAAGGGGCGCGCGTAGCTTGCCGTCCACAAAAACACACAAGCAAACACGCTAAAGCGCGTTGTTCAAGTGGCCCGCTCCGGCCGGGTCAGCATCATGACCGTCCCGAAATTCATTCCAGCCGAGCGATTTTACCCGTGGTCAATAAGAGCACCTGCATCCCGCCCAACAACGCTCACGGACAAGAATTCACCCGTCACCCCTTACCCATCGGCCAACATCAGGCGCGGGGCGGGCCATTCCGACTCCCCCGAATTAGCCGGGCATCGCCCCGTCGCCTACATGGTGGTGTCAGGCGGCTTTATGGCCCATGCTCATCGGAGTGAGCGCGAATTTGTCAAGACAATTCTTCACGGTGATTCATAG
>JAGPHL010000025.1 GCA_018055515.1 Anaerolineae bacterium | reverse complement strand
GGTACGCCGCCAAAGCGAATTTCATAGTGGAGGTGTGGGCCAGTAGACCATCCGGTCGTTCCGCACTGCCCTAACACCTGACCCTGGCTCACCAATTGCCCGGCTGTGACCCAGATCGAATCGAAATGGGCGTAGCGCGTCTCAAAGCCATTGCCATGATCTACCCGCACCAACAGCCCATAGCCGCCGCTCCAGCCAGAGAAAACGACCATGCCATTATCCGAAGCGTAGATGTAGTCGCCCAGACGGCAACGGTAATCCAGCCCAATGTGTCCCGGATTGCGTGGATCGGCAAAAGTCCAGCCGGAAACCGCATAAGAACCCGTAGGCAGGCCAAAATAACCTGTCGCCCCGGTCATGGCAGCGGTGACGCTACCGTTATAGCTGGTCGCCTGCGGGATTGCCCGACCGGCAACCGCCGTCGTCACAGCCGGCGGGGGCTCCCAATCGAAATCGTCGCCCGTGCCATTGGGGATGACCAACAGCTGGCCTTCCCACAAGGCGTCCCCGGGTTTGATAGAATTCCACATATTGAACAACGCCGCCGGCTCGACCTCATAAGCCTCAGCGATCGCCTCGACCGTTTCCCCTTCCACCACGGTGTGATAAGCGCCATCCACAGGAGGGATGAACAACGTCAACCCCGGCTGAATATGCCACGGCGCGCCCTGCAAAGTCTCCATGTTAGACCAAACAATGGTGTAGGGAGACAGGCCAAAATCCGCTGCAATGCCAAAAATGGTATCGCCAGATTGCACCGTGTAGGTGATGACTTCCAGACGCACACGTTCGGGGACGGTGGTATGGGGAAGCGCTTCTCGCGCGATGAGGACCTGGCTGGGGGCAGCCACATAACGTGAAATCGGCCCGCCGGCTGCAGCGAGCATCCGCGTCGGCGTCGCCAACGGCTCCGCCACCGCCGACATCACATTCGGATCAGGCACGGTAGCCCGGCTCACCGGCGTCAAAGTCACCCGCCCAATGACGATCAAGGCCAGGGCGAGGACAGCGATCCCTAGATGCGCGCTCCAGCGCCCTAGTAGCGAGGCCAATGCCCGGCGATCGTCCTGCAAGGGCCAGGCCCATGCTATTCCCTTAGCCAGCGCTTTGCTGACCAGACGCGGTAAAAACCGTGAGTTATCTGCAGGTGCAGTTTCCAGTAACGGATTCTCGTTAGTGTCCATAATCGTCATTTGCCGCGAAAACGCAACAGTGTCATTATAGCATGGGTAATTTCAAAATGCAACCGGCGTATCTGACGTTTTCCTTACGCTGTCGCCAGTCTCTACCCCAACTATGCCGACCCGTGCGTTGCAGTCTTTCTCAGCATACCATACTTATCTCGAAATGCAAGATAGCGGTTTTCTAAAAGGTTCAAATCCCGCAACCGATCCCCGCCGTTTTCGACGGGGGGCAGCCGAGGGTCTCGAACCCGAAGGCATTCCCTTTTGCTTGACATCTCTTTCAGCCATGGGATAATTTTGTCCAGATTCAACAATCCGGAGAAGGCCCCGCTGAACATGCAAACATGTGAAGGAGATAACTCAGATGGCAAATTTGAAATCGGTGGATTCAAGCACTTTTGAAACCGAGGTGCTCCAGGCGCCGCTGCCCGTGTTGGTGGACTTCTGGGCTTCCTGGTGCCCGCCCTGCCGCGCCCTGGCGCCGACGCTGGAGGAATTGGCCAATGAGGAAAGCCGGCTGCACATCGTCAAAGTGAGCGTTGAGGAAGAGCATGACCTGCCGGAGCGTTTTGGCGTGCGCAACATCCCGACGCTCATCTTGTTTAAAGAGGGGCAAGAAGTCACGCGCATCGTGGGGAACCGCAGCAAAAAGGCGCTTCTGCGCGAGTTGGAGGCCTATCTGTAGAGACAGGCCTCCAACCCACACTGTCTCTTTGCATCTTCAGGAAAACAAAACAATTAGCGTTGAAGTTTGGCCGTCCGCCACAGCGCGTCCAGGGCAGGACGATCCAACTTCTCCAAGGCCTGCCCTTGTTCGCGGGCCAGCGCTTCAACGCGGCGGAAACGTTGTGCAAAGCGCTGATTGGATTCACGCAAGGCGCTTTCAGGATCCACCCCCAGCCAACGCGCCAGATGCACCAACGCCGCGAGCACGTCGCCCAATTCGGCTGACACTTCCTCCGGAGAAGCGGCAGCGTCCAGCTCCGCGAGCTCTTCCTCTACCTTGGCTCGCACCGCAGCCAGATCGGGCCAGTCAAAGCCCACGCGCCGGGCACGATTCCCGTAGGCATGTGCCTGCGTCAGCGCCGGCAGAGCGAGGGGGATGCCATCCAGGAGTGACCGCTCGCCCTTTCCGTTAGCTTCACGCTCGCGCCGTTTCAGCACCTCCCAGTTGTGGATGACCTCCTCCGCGCCTGAGACCTGCACCGGTCCCCACACATGGGGATGCCGGGACTTGATTTTGGCGTCAATCCCCGCCAGGACTTCATGCATCTGGAAATCGCCATCCTCTACGGCAATTTGCGTGTGCAGGACAATCTGCAGCAGCAAATCACCCAATTCCTCACGCAGCGCCGACACGTCCTCACGGTCAATGGCGTCGAGCACCTCGTAGGTCTCTTCCAGCAGATTGGTGCGCAGGCTCGCGTGAGTCTGTTCCCGATCCCAGGGACAGCCCTGCGGGGAGCGCAAGCGCGCGATCGTCTCCTGGAAATTCTCGAAACTGCTGTTTGACGCCAGGGGCCCCAGGTAAAGACTGCTCAAAGGGCCCACGTCCTGCCGATCAATGGCATACAACGGCAACCAGACGACGGTCTGCGCCGCGGTTCCAGCGGCTTCCACCAGCGCCGCCGGATGCTCATCGGGATACTCGTTCATCAGCGTCAGTTTGAGCTCCGACGCCACAGCACGACTGTAGACTTGCGCGATCAGGACCGGCGCATCAGGACGGAAGGGCGGGTGTGACCGCGCCACCACCTCGAGAGCATCGGCGAGCTGCAAGCCATCCACCGCATCCAGCCAGCCGGCCGGGGCCGGGATGGCGTCGGGAGATGACGGGAGAGGAGCAAATCGCGCCGCTTCGAGCGCCGTCAGCACCGGCTCGACGAAGCTGAGCCCGGCCACGACGCGCACAGACAAGCCTTCCGCCCGCGCCCGGGCGAGGATTTCGGGCACCGCCGCCTCTGCCACCAGCGGATGGCCAGGAGTCGCATACACCACTCCCTGCTCCCGACGTCCCAGGGCCAGCACCTCCTCCACAATCGTGGCATAGACCTGTTCAAAAGTGGAGAGCTGCTCATAGAGCGCGTCGAAAGAGCGCAATTGCAGAGCCTTCGGCAGCTCCGCAACGACGGGGTGATGCGTCGTGCGGAGCCACACCTCTTCGACAGACGTCAATACTGTCCACGCCTCGCGGGTCACCTGCTCCGGCGCGCCGGGCCCCAATCCCAAAATCACAATTCCCGCCATCGTCGCCTCACTATCGGAAATTCTCTCGCTGTCCCCCGCTCTTGCCAGGCCCAGCGATTGCCTGACACCAACAAGGAACAGGTAGGCGAAAGGGTCCGCCTACCTGTTCGAAAGGTCCAGTCACAGCGACGTGATTAACGCTTGGTGTACTGCGTCGCCTTGCGCGCCCGGCGCAGACCTGGCTTTTTGCGTTCCTTTTCGCGGGCATCCCGACTGAGGAAACCGGCCTTGTGCAACTCGGATTGGAAATCCGGATTCAACTTGATCAGAGCGCGTGACGCTCCCATCCGCACCGCCTCGGCCTGCCCGGTGACGCCGCCGCCGGCAACGACGACGGAAACGTCATACTTGCCTGCCGTGTTGGTCAGTTGGAACGGCGCCGTCAAAGCGGTGAAGTCCGCCTCCCGACCGAAATAATCGTTGTACGCACGGCCATTGACGAGGTACTGCCCGCTGCCATTGGGGTAAATGCGCACCCGTGCAGTGGCGCGCTTGCGACGTCCCAAACCCTCAAAATACTGCCCTTCCATTTCCATCCTCGCCTCCTTATAAATCCAACGGCTCAGGTTGTTGCGCCTCATGCGGGTGGGTGGGACCCGCATAGACCTTGAGTTTGCGGTACATGTGGCGCCCCATCGGGCCACGCGGCAACATACCCTTGACCGCGGCCTCGATCACGCGCTCAGGGAACGTTTCCAGCTGGCGCCGCAACGACACCGACTTGAAGCCGCCAGGATAGCCAGAATGGCGATAGTAGAATTTTTGATCGAGCTTGCGACCCGTGACCCGCACCTTCTCAGCGTTGATCACGATCACGAAGTCACCGACATCGGTATGCGGCGTATACTCCGGCTTGTTCTTGCCGCGCAACACATTGACAATGCCGGTAGCCAGCCGCCCCAGCGTCTTGTCCGTGGCGTCTACCACGTACCACTTCCGCTGGACTTCGCCAGGCTTAGCCATATAGGTCTTTTGTATTTTTACGTCTTTCACTTTGTCCTCACTCACCCTGATTAGTCTGGTAGCCAGTGACCCCGCGATGGCCAGCGATCCTGCCCCGGCATCCTGCGCCCCGGCTCCTTGACTTTCCGTCTTTGATTTTCCATCCTTGATGTTGTTAAGCCTCATAGTAGACGGCCATCAACGTCAGCCCGCGCGGCGCGACCGCCGGCCCGCCAGCGGCCCGATTGCGAGTGTGCAGGATCCCGGCGAACTGTTCGGGAGACAAGGCCCCTCGTCCAACCCGCAGCAACGTCCCCACGATCATCCGCACCATGCGGAACAAAAAAGCATTGGCGACGATGTCGAAGGTCAGCCAGGCGCCGGTCGCCTGCCACTCAGCGCGTAAAACCTCTCTGACGGCGTTTTCCCCCTGCGGAGGCGAGCCGAACGCGCTGAAATCATGCCATCCCACCAGCATGGCCGCCGCCGTCTGCATGACGGCCACCTCCAACGGTTGCGGTACATGCAAGCTGTAGCGGCTATGCAGCGGATCGCGGGTCGGCGCGTTGTAAATCGTGTAGCGGTACCAGCGCGCCCGCGCGTCACGCCGGGGATCGAAATCCGCCGCCGCCTCTGCGACGCTGAGGACAGCAATCGCCTCCGGCAGAAGCGCATTCAGCCCGCGCTGCAGATCCGGCAGACCGTGCCGCCAGGTCACATCGAAAGCGATCACCTGCCCCGCCGCATGGACGCCGGCATCGGTTCTACCGGAGCCCCAAACCCGCACCGCAGCGCCGGTAAGTCTGGCCAGAGCGCGCTCTAACACCGCCTGGATGCTCTCAGCATTGGACTGGCGCTGGAAGCCGCTGTAGTCGGTCCCGTCGTAGGACACGACGGCCTTGACCCGCACGGTGATCCTCCGCAATCGGCACTATGACTAGTCTTTAACGAGCTCTAAAAGTACCATAGGCGCAGCATCGCCTTTGCGCTGCCCCAGCTTCAACATCCGCGTGTAGCCCCCCGGACGTTCCATGTACCGGGGTGCGATCTCGCTGAACAGCTTGGTGACGACCTCCCGATCGTTCAACCGCGCCGCCGCCAGACGGCGAGCATGAACCCCCTGGGCAGGATTTTCCTGCTCCGCGCTCAAGCCATGCTTGGCCGTGGTGATGAGTTTCTCGGCCTGACCACGGATGGCTTCGGCTTTAGCCCGCGTTGTACAGATCCGTTCATGGCGGAACAGCTCGGTCACCATATTGCGCCGCAGCGCGGTGCGCTGGCCCGCAGAACGGTTGAGTTTCTTACCCGCGACACGATGTCGCATACCAAACCTCCTGGCAGAGAGACAACGTCACAAGGCGTCGTCATCCGTAATTATGAAGTCGTCGTACTCGTCGTCGGCATCTTCAGCCGCAGCCGGGGGCACGTCATCCGCGACGTCTTCAGCCGCAGTCGAGTATGAATCCGCCGACTCATCGTTCAGAAAGCCCTTCGCCCGAAGCTGCTCGACCAGTTCCTCCAGTGATTTCTCACCGAAGTTGCGGATCGAAAGCATCGTGTCCAGACCACGCCGCATCATTTCCAGCACTTCGCCGACGTTGGAGATGCCGGTGCGTTTCAAGGCGTTGTAGACCCGTACCCCCAGGCCCAGATCCTCGATGGGCGTCGCATAGGCCCGGTGCGGGATCACATCGGCCTCGGCTTCCTCGGTCAGAACCGGGGTCTCCGCCTCAGCTTCGGCACCCGCAATCAGGTGCAGATGACGCTGGAGAATCCGGGCAGATTCTTTGAGCGCCTCGAGCGGCGCGCACCGTCCATCGCTCCAGATTTCCATCGTCAGCCGATCGTAGTTGGTGAGCTGCCCCACCCGCGCCTGATCAATGTGATAGGCCACCCGCCGTATCGGGCTGAAAAGCGCATCTACCGGCAAGACGCCAATCGGCATCCGCCCGCGCTCCTCAGCCGGCCAGTATCCCCGGCCCTTCTCCACCGTAAACTCGAAGTCCAGGTGCACGCTGCTCTCATTCACCGTGAAGAGCACCAGCTCGGGGTTAATGATTTCGATTTCCGGCGGGGCAATTATATCCCCTGCCGTCACCATCCCTTCGCCGTCAACGCGCAGCGTCATGTATTGCGGCCCCTCACCCTGCATCGTCAGGCGGACCTGCTTCAGGCGCAGCAGAATCTGGATCACGTCTTCCTGCACGCCGGGAATGGCCGCAAACTCATGCGGGATATCCAGGATGCGCATCGCCGTGATCGCCGCGCCTTCGAGAGACGAAAGCAGCACCCGTCGCAAGGAGTTGCCCAGCGTCACGCCATACCCGCTCTCCAGCGGCACGATGACATATCGGCCATACTGTTGCGTGTTGACATCAATCTCGATCCTTGGCAGAACTGGCGCTGTTAACACGTCGCCTCCTTCTGCTTAGCGTGAGTAGAACTCAACGATCAGCTGTTCCTGCACCGGCACGTCAATCTCTTGACGGGTAGGCAACGCCAGGACCCGACCGCCCGGCTGTTCCTCATCCAGGGCCAACCAGGCCGGGACATTGCGCTTCCCCAGCAATTCCCGACGGTCTTTGAAGTACGGGCGCCGACGGCTCTCCGGGCGCACAGCAATCGCATCCCCCACACGCACAACATAAGAGGGGATTGTCACCTTGCGGCCATTGACCGTGAAATGACCGTGCTCGACCAGCTGCCGCGCCTGTGAGCGAGAGTCAGCAAAGCCCAGACGATAAACGATGTTGTCCAACCGCGTCTCCAGCAGCACCAGCAAGTTCTCGCCAGTGAGGCCGGGGCGGCGCTGTGCCTCCCGGAAGTAGCGGCGGAATTGGCGCTCCAGGACGCCGTAGATGCGGCGCACCTTCTGCTTCTCACGCAGCTGGATGGTGTAGTTCGTCGCGGTGCGCTTGCGGAAGCCCGCCTCGCGCCCGTGCTGCCCCGGAGGAAAAGCCCGCGCCTCGAAGGGGCATTTTTCAGTATAGCACTTGTCGCCCTTGAGGTAGAGCTTCGCTCCCTCGCGGCGACAGAGTTTACAAGCCGGGCCCAGATATCTGGCCATAATCCCTCCTACAAATTAGATCCGTCGCTTTTTGGGCGGACGACACCCGTTGTGCGGAATGGGGGTCACATCCACGATAGAACGCACCCGCATCCCCACAGCGGCGATAGCACGCAGCGAAGCCTCGCGGCCAGGCCCGGCGCCATTCACAAACACGTCCACTTCCCGGACCCCATCATTGGTCAGCGCTTCCTGGGCCGCCTTTTCAGCAGCCGTGCGCGCCGCAAAAGGGGTGCTCTTGCGGGTACCCTTGAAACCCACGGTCCCAGCGCTGGCAGAACGTAACACGTTCCCTTCAGGGTCCGTCACCGTGACCAGGGTGTTGTTAAATGTAGCGTGCACATAGACACGCCCACGCGGCACATTTCGCTTAACACGACGCACAGATCGTTGAGTCGCCGTACGTTTAGCCATACATCCTCCTCGAATTTCCTCCTCCCCCTGCTACTTCTTCTTGGAGCCACGCCGCCGACCGCGACCGGGAACCGTCTTTTTCGGGCCGCGCTTGGTGCGGGCATTCGTGCGGGTACGCTGTCCACGCACTGGCAAATTGCGACGATGCCGCAGGCCGCGATAGCTGCCGATCTCGATCAGGCGCTTGATATTCATCTGCACCTCGCGGCGCAGGTCACCCTCGACGAGAATGTAGTCGGGATTATCAATGAGATCGCGCAGCAGAGCCACTTCGCTTTCGGTCAAATCCTTGACGCGAGTATCCGGATTGATCCCAGTCTTCGCCAGGATTTCGTTGCTTGTGGCCCGGCCAATGCCATAGATATAGGTCAAGCCTATCTCTACCCGCTTGTTCCGGGGCAGGTCCACCCCTGCAATACGTGCCATACGCCTCCTCCAAACTCTTCGACTAGAAACGGCTCTCGGGACTACCCCTGCCGCTGCTTATGCTTAGGATTCTCACAAATCACACGCACCACGCCGCGCCGTCGAATGATTTTACACTTCGGACAGCGGCGCTTCACCGATGGTGACACCTTCATGATTTCAGCCTCCTCATGCTAAAGCCGGGTCAAGATTTCCGGCTCACCCTCCACTACAGCCAGGGTGTTCTCGAAATGGGCAGTCAACGCCCCGTTGGCGGAGACCACAGTCCATTCATTCTCCAACACGCGCGTCTGCGCCGTACCGATGAGCAACATGGGCTCGATACACAAAGTCATGCCCACGGCCAGGAGCACCCCCCGGCCCGCCGCTCCGACATTCAGAATCTGCGGCGCTTCATGCAGCTGTCGCCCAATGCCATGTCCGCTGTACTGGCGGGTAAGGTAGTAGCCGTGCGATTCGGCCACCGTCTGCACCGCATGGGAAATGTCCCCCAAACGCTGACCGGGACGCGCCTGAGCCTGTCCCGCCTCAAGCGCCGCTGCCGTTACCGCCAGCAGGGAGGCAGCTTCCGCGCTCACAGTTCCCACAGGAAAGGTGCGCGCGGCATCGCCATGAAAACCGTTGTAGCAGACGCCCACATCCAGGGTGATGATATCACCCTCATGGAGCACTCGCGTCCCAGGAATGCCATGAACCAGTTCGTCATTGACCGAAGCACAAATCGAAGCCGGGAAGGGATGCCGTGCCCCCGGAGGATAGCCGAGGAAGGAAGGCGTCGCGCCGTGCTGCCGAATCCAGGTCTCAGCCAGACGATCCAATTCACCGGTGGTCACCCCTGGACGCAGCCGCTCCTCCAGCAGCGCCAGGACTTCTGCCACCATGCGCCCTGCTTGCCGCATGATGTACAGTTCCTCACGCCGTTTTAGAATGACCATGTTGAATTCCTGATCCGCACCCAACATTTAAAGTTCGGGCGCAGGGCCATGCCCCTGACAACCCAAAGGTCACATCATACCTTAGTTTTGGCTTTTTGACAAGTCGAGCTGCCGCTCCGGCTCAGTGCAGGAAACCTTCGTAGTGGCGCATGAGCAACTGCGCTTCCAGCTGCCGCATGGTATCAATCACCGTGCCGACCACGATCAGCAAACCGGAACTGGTGATGAGCATGACATTGGAATTCAAGAAACGGAAGAGATCAATGATGTAGGGCAGCACCGCCACAATGCCGAGGAACAACGCCCCCACGAGGGTGATGCGGCGATAGATGTGATTGATGTACTCCTCCGTCTTCTTGCCGGGGCGCACGCCGGGGATAAACCCTCCCTGCCGTTGGAGCATATCGGGCAAATTCTGCTGCTGGACCATCACGTCGGTGTAGAAGTAAGTGAAGCCGACCACCGCCACGAAGTACAACGGTGCATACCAGGGACTGGTCCCGCTGAAGAAATTCACGATTTGGTTGGCGAAGTTCGGCTGCGAGGGATTGGTGAAGAACTGCGCGATGATCGCCGGGAAGGTCAGGAATGACTGGGCGAAGATGAGCGGGATCATGCCGGCGGTGTTGACCTTGAGAGGAATATAGGTGCTGCCGCCGCCGTAGACCTTCATGCCGCGCACCCGCTTGCCATATTGCACCTTGATGCGACGCTCGCCTTCCTGCACGAAGACAATGACGAAAATCGTCACGATCGTCAACAGCAAGAAGAGCACGATGCCCAGCACTTTGTCCGTCTGCCACAGGCGCACGATGTTGGTAGGCACGCGCGCCACAATCCCGCCAAAGATGATCAACGACAGACCGTTACCCACGCCCTGTTCGGTGATCATCTCGCCCAACCACACGCCGAACATCGTGCCGGCGGTCATGGTCAACAGGATCGTGATCGTAGAAAGCACGTTGCCCCCGCTGAAACCGAAATTGGGCAGAATATTCGCCTGCGCGGACAGCGCCTGCGCCAGGCCGAACGAATACAACAGCGCCAGCGGCACGGTGAGGAAGAAAGTCCACTGATTCATCTTGCGCTGTCCGGCCTCGCCCTCTTCCTTGAGCTTCTTTTCCAGGCTCGGGAAGATGGGCACCAACAGCTGCAAGACAATGGACGCCGTGACGTAGGGTGACACACCCGCCGCCAGGACGGAAAAATTGGCGATGGCCCCACCCGAGAGCATATCAATGAGATTGATGAGTCGTCCCGTGGCAGACCCCCCGGCCAGGAACTGTTCCAGTGCCTGACGGTCAACGCCAGGCACCGGAATGTTCGAAGCCAGACGCCAGATCACGAGGATCAGCAGCGTGTACAGCATCCGCCGCCGAAGATCAGGCAGTTTGAAAGCATTGCGCAGGGCCTCGATCATGGATTTGCCTCCAATGTGGCCAGGTTAGCGGGTGCGGTGACCGCCCCGTTGCCACGACAGCAGTTCAACCGTCCCCCCGGCCGCCTCGATCTTGGCGCGGGCGCCTTCGGAAATCCGTTGAACTTTAACATGGAGTGCGCGATCCAATTCGCCCTCCCCCAACACGGATACCAGATCGCGGGAATGCTTGATCAGGCCCCGCTCGGTCAACGTTTGAGGCGTGACCTCTTCACCGGCGGCGTATTTCTCAGCCAGTTGCCCCACGTTGACCGGGTAGAACTGCACCCGGTACGGCTGCAAGAAGCCATAGCCCCGCGCGAAGGGGAGCTTCCGAACCAACGGCAGCTGTCCGCCTTCAAAATAAGGAGAAATCCCCTTGTGACTGCGCGCCCCTTGACCTTTGGTGCCGCGACCGGCGGTCTTACCCTGCCCGGCAGCGATACCACGTCCCACCCGGCGCTTGCGTTTGGTCGCCCCCGCAGCAGGTTGTAGCTCATGTAATTTCATACGTGACCTCCTGTGCCCGCTATGCCTGTTCGGCAGCCGGCACTTCGACAACTTCGATTTCTTCTGCCCGCACCAGATGCGGGATCGCGGCAACCATCCCCCGCACCGCGGGGTTATCGGGCCGCACCACCGTCTGGCGGATCCGCCGCAGTCCCAGGGCGCGCACCGTGCGCTTCTGACGTTCGTTGTAGCCAATGGGGCTGCGCAGCAACGTGATCTGCAGCATCTTAGCCATTATGCTTTCCTCCTGCGCCAGAACGGCATCACCTGCGCCTCGGGCACGCCCCGTTCGCGCGCCACATCCTCGACCCGGCGCAGCTGCCGCAGCGCATCCATGGTAGCCTGCACAACGTTAATCGGAGCAGAGCTGCCTTGCGACTTGGTCAACACATCGCGGATGCCGGCTGCTTCGAGCACCGCGCGCACCATGCCCCCCGCGATCACCCCGGTGCCGGGGCTGGCGGGGCGCAACAACACCCGCGCGCCGCCGCAATGTCCCACCACCTCATGGGGAACCGTCGTGCCCTCCATCGCGATGGGGGCCATGTCCCGATGCGCCCGTTCCGTGGCCTTACCAATCGCCTCGGGGACACGCGGGGCCTTCCCGATGCCGATGCCTACCTGGCCCTTGTTGTCGCCAACAATCGCCACCGCACGGAAGTGGAAAGCGCGACCGCCCTTGACGACTTTGGCCACCCGCGCAATATCCACGATGCGCTCGTCGAATTCCGCTTCCGTCACTTCTTGCTTACTACGACGCTCTCGTCGTTCTTCCATGGTTCCTCCTGCAAGCCTTCCAGGCGTCTTTCGGGATTAAAACTCCAGGCCGGCCTCACGCGCGGCCTCGGCCAGAGCTTTGACCCGGCCATGATACTTGTAGCCAGCGCGGTCAAACACCACCTGCTTGACGCCCTTCTGCAAAGCGCGCTCTGCCACCACCCGGCCCACCAGTTGGGCCTGTTCCACCTTGGTTTTGTCCGCGACGAGCTCGCGCAGCTCCTTGTCCACCGTCGAAGCCGCCACGAGGGTGTGCCCCTGGGTGTCATCAATGATCTGCGCATACATGTGCGTCAAACTACGAAACACATTCAAGCGTGGACGTTCCGGCGTCCCGGCCACCTTCCGGCGGACGTGCGCACGACGTCGTTCACGGGCTTTACGACGATCAATTTCCGGTTTCATCTTTCTTGTTTCACCCTCAGTTCCACGCGGTAGCGGCGTTAGGCCTTGCCAGACTTGCCGGCCTTGTGGCGCACTACTTCGTTCAAATAACGCACGCCCTTGCCCAGGTAGGGGTCTACCGGGCGCAAAGCGCGAATCTCCGACGCCAACCGACCGACAACTTCCTTGTCAATGCCTTCTACCGTGACGGTATTGGCGCGCGGATTGACCTCAAACTTGACAGACGGCGGAGGCGTCAGCACCACGGGATGCGAGAAGCCCAGATACAACACCAGGTTGGCGCCCTGCAGCTCCGCCCGATAACCGGTCCCGTGGATCTCCAGAGTGATCCGATACCCCTCCGTCACCCCCACAACCATGTTGTTGAGCAAGGCACGGGTCAGCCCATGCAAGGCCCGAAATTGCGGGGTGTCATTGGGGCGCGCGACTCGCAACACTTTCGCCTCCTGCGTAATCGTGATGTCAGGGTGGAAAGTGCGCGACAACTCCCCACGGGGACCTTTCACGGTCACCGTCGTTCCATCAAGGGTTACCTGCACTCCGGCAGGAACCGGAATGGGCATTTTTCCAATTCGAGACACGCTACACCTCCCTCCGGGCTACCAGACGTAGCAGATGATCTCGCCGCCCACGTTGAGCCGGCGAGCTTGCTGCCCGGTCATCACGCCCTTGGGCGTCGACAGGATAGCAATTCCCATCCCGCTGCGCACCCAGGGGATGTCCGTGACCGGCGTATAGATGCGCCGTCCAGGCTTGCTCACCCGTTTCAAACCAGTGATCACCGGACGTTGGTGCTTGACATCCTCACCCGTGTACTTCAGCCGCAGGATCAACGTCGGTTGTGGCTGCTCACGAGTGACTTTGTAATCCTCGATGTACCCTTCTTCTTTCAAGATCTTGGCCAGAGCGACTTTCATCCGTGAGGAAGGCATCGCCACGGTCTCATGCCGTACCATCAAGGCATTACGAACGCGAGTTAGCATATCAGCAATCGGGTCTGTCATTCTTCCAACTCCCTCACCAACTGGACTTCACGATGCCGGGGATCTTGCCCTCCAGCGCCAGTTCCCGCAAGCAGATCCGGCACAAGCCAAAGCGGCGATAGTATCCTCGCGGGCGGCCACAACGGCTACAGCGATTGCGCACCCGCACTTTATATTTCCGGCGAGTTTCGCGAACAGGCATTGATTTTTTAGCCATATTTACCTCTTTATCTCAGGCATGGCGAAAGGGCATACCCAACAGTTCCAGCAGCCGACGGGCTTCTTCGTCCGTCTCCGCCGTGGTGTTGATGCAGATCTCAAAACCCCGAATCCGATCAATCGTGTCATAGCTGATCTCCGGGAAGATGATCTGCTCCCGCAACCCCAACGTATAGTTGCCGTGTCCATCAAACTTGTCCGGGACGCCCCGGAAGTCGCGGGTACGCGGCAAAGCCACATTCAACAGCCGGTCAAGAAAGTTCCACATCCGCTCCCCGCGCAGCGTCACTTTTACCCCAATGGCCCGCCCCTCGCGCAGCTTGAACGCCGCCACGGACTTGCGCGCCTTGGTGATCACCGGGTGCTGCCCCGTAATGGTCGTGATGTCACGCACGGCATTTTCGAGCGCCTTGGGATTATCCAGGGCTTCCCCCATCCCCACGTTCAAGACGACCTTGCGCACGCGCGGCACCTGCATCACGTTGGAGTACGCGAACTCCTGCATGAGCGCCGGTACGACTTCATCCTCATAATGTTTCTTCAGATCTGGCATACGTCATACTCCTCAGTCAATGACCGCCTGGCACTTGTGGCACACGCGCACCTTGCTCCCGTCTTCGGTGACTTCAAACCCCACCCGGGTGGCGGCCTTGCAGTGCGGGCACACCAGCATCACATTCGACAGGTGAATGGGGGCTTCGTACTGAATCCGCCCCGCCTGCACCTGCGACCGCCCGGCGCGTACGGCGCGCTGGTGCTTGGTGATCATGTTCACCTTGGAGACCACCACCCGTTGCTCTTTGGGCAAAACGCGCAAGACCGTGCCGCGCCGGCCACGATCCTCACCGGCAATGACTTCTACAGTATCATCTTTCTTTATGCGATTCATCCTTCCACCTCATCACCGGTCACAGCACTTCGGGAGCCAGCGAGACGATCTTCATGAAGCCCTTCTCGCGCAGCTCGCGGGCCACCGGCCCAAAAATACGCGTCCCGCGCGGATTGAGACCCGTGGCATCCAGAATGACCGCAGCGTTGTCGTCGAAGCGGATGTACGACCCGTCCGAGCGCCGATACTCCTTGGCCACCCGCACGATCACCGCGCGTACGACCTCTCCCTTTTTGACCGAAGCCGTCGGCGAAGAAGATTTCACGGCCGCGACAATCACATCCCCCACACTGCCATACTTGCGGCGGGACCCTCCCATCACGTGGATGCACAGGATTTCCTGCGCCCCCGTGTTGTCAGCGATGACCAAACGCGTTTCCTTTTGAATCATCGCTGCCTCCTATGCCGCACGTTCCAGAATCGTCTCAACCGTCCAGCGCTTGTGGCGGCTCAGCGGGCGACTTTCCACGATCCGCACTTTATCCCCCACGCGACAGGCATTCCCCTCATCGTGGGCCATGTACTTCTTGGCCGAGGTCACTACCTTCTGGTACAACGGATGCCGATAGCGACGCTCCACCCTGACTACCACAGTCTTTTCCATCTTATCGCTGGTGACTATCCCGACCAGCTGTTTACGACGCTCTTTCATGCCGCGCCTCCTTCTTCCGACTCCTGAGCCAGTTCTCGCTCCCGGAGCACTGTCAAAATGCGTGCAATCTCACGGCGCACCGCCCTCATCCGATTGAAATCCTCCAGACTGCCGGCGTACCATTGCTGACGCAAGTTGAACCACTCGCGCCGGGTCTCAGCCAGGCGCACCCGCATTTCATCCAGCGTTAGTTCGCGTAATTCACTCGTTTGCATGGCTTACCTCTCCTGCCCGCTGCTCCCCGAGTTCCACACGGGTAATAACCTGGGTGCGGATAGGCAGCTTGTGGGCTGCCAGGCGCAAGGCCTCCCGCGCCACGTCATCCGGCACACCCGCGAGCTCGAACAGCACCCGTCCGGGACGCACCACCGCTACCCAGTGATCCACCGCGCCCTTACCCTTACCCATGCGCGTTTCCGCCGGTTTCGCCGTCACCGGTTTGTCCGGGAAAATGCGAATCCAATACTTACCGCGACGCTTCATGTAGCGCACGATCGCGCGTCGAGCAGCTTCGATCTGCCGCGCCGTAATCCAGGAAGGCTCCAGCGCTTGCAGCCCGATATCCCCGAAGGCAATATCCATGCCGCGCCCCGCCTTGCCCTTCATGCGTCCGCGATGTTGTTTGCGGTATTTAACCCGCTTCGGCATCAACATAGCACTTCCTCCATGCTCCCTTGTCAGCGCCGGCTTAGCGGCGCGGCTTTTGGGGCTCGCCAGATACTTCGGCCCCGGCAGCAGACGCGACAGGCTTAGGGAGAACCTCCCCCATGTAAATCCACACCTTCACGCCAATACGCCCGTAAGTTGTCAGCGCCTCGTCCTGGGCATAGTCAATGTCCGCGCGCAGGGTCTGCAAGGGGACGCGCCCTTCGCGCATGGTCTCACGGCGCGCCATTTCCGAGCCCGACAGACGACCGCTGCACACGATTTTGATCCCTTGAGCGCCGGCGCGCATGGCCTGTCGCACCGCTCGCTTCATTGCCCGGCTGTGATAGATACGCCGCTCCAGCTGCGCCACGATGTTCTCCGCCACCAGGCGCGCGTCCAGATCAGGCGTCTCCACCTCCTGCACGTCCACATGCACGCGCTTGCCGCCGGTCAGCTCTTCCAGGCTCTGGCGCAGGATTTTGACGTTCTCGCCCTTGCGCCCAATGACCACGCCCGGGCGCGCTGTGCGGATGATGACCGAGACCTGATTGGGCGGGAAACGTTCAATCTCCACCCGCGAGAGGCTCGACTGCCCATCCTTGGCGCGGCTGCGCATTTCCTTCTCCACCAACTCCCGAATCTGCCGATCTTCCTTCAACAAGTCGGCATACGTGCGCCCTTCTGCATACCACCGCGACTGCCAATCGCGGATGATCTTCAAGCGGAAACCGTAGGGATGAACTTTGCGACCCAAGATGTGCCTCCTTCTTACGCTGCCCGTTCTTCGAGCACCACCGTGATGTGGGAAGAACGCTTCCGAATCGGACGATACCGCCCCCGGCTCCCCCACTGCGCCCGCCACCCCTTGCCCGGCATGACCCCGCTGGCCTCATCCGCCACCAGGTGCACGATGACCAGATGATCCGTGTCCAACCCCTTCTCACTGGCATTGGCAATGGCTGACTGCAACAGTTTGACCACCGGCCCCGCCGCGGCATGAGGCATGGCCTTCAACAGCGTCACGGCCTGTTGCGCCTCCATCCCCCGCACCGGTTCCAGAATCCGCCGCACCTTGCGCGGCGCCATGGGAATATACTTTGCTTGCGCTCTCACTTGTTCTTCCATACCGGCGCCTCCTACTCTACCCGGCCCTTCTTTTCCTTGGTGATATGCCCCCGGAAAGTCCGCGTCGGAGCAAATTCACCCAGCCGATGGCCCACCATGTTCTCGGTGATGTAAATCGGCACATGGCGCCGCCCGTCATGGACCGCAATCGTGTGGCCCACCATGATCGGGAAGATAACGGAGGCTCGCGACCAGGTGCGAATGACGCGCTTCTGCCCGGCGCGATTCATCTCTTCAATCTTCTTGTACAGCTTCGGCTCGATAAACGGCCCTTTTTTCAGCGAACGTGACATGCTAGCCTCCTCTGCGCTTAGCGCCCAGCATTCCGCCGGCGAACGATGTACTTATCGGTAGACTTATTGCGCCGGGTCTTGCGGCCCAAAGTGTACCACCCCCAGGGCGACTTCGGCCCGGGCATCCCAATGGGCGCACGCCCTTCACCGCCGCCATGCGGATGGTCGCGCGGGGACATCGCCGAGCCGCGCACCGTCGGCCGCCATCCCAACCAACGCTTGCGTCCCGCCTTGCCCAACTTGATGTTGGCATGTTCCACGTTGCCGACCTGCCCGATGGTGGCCATGCACTCTTTGCGCACCAGGCGCATCTCGGTGCTGGGCATCCGCAAGGTGACGAAATCACCTTCCTTCGCCAACACCTGCGCGGACGTGCCCGCGGCCCGCACCAGTTGCCCCCCCTTGCCGGGGTACAGCTCGACATTGTGAACGATCGTCCCCAAGGGCATGTTCGCCAGCATCGTCGCATTCCCGACGCTGATTTCCACCGCCTCCTTATCGCTGACGACGGTCGCGCCCACCTTGAGGCCCAAGGGCGCCAGGATGTAACGCTTCTCGCCATCAACATAGTGCAGCAGAGCAATGCGCGCGGAGCGATTCGGATCGTACTCAATGGTCGCCACCCGCGCCGGCACGCCCAGCTTATCCCGGCGGAAATCAATCACGCGGTACTGGCGCGGATGCCCGCCGCCACGATGCCGCACGGTCACCCGGCCGTAGGCGTTGCGTCCCGCCTTCTTCTTCAACGGCGTGACCAGCGCGCGCTCCGGCCTGGCGCGCGTAATCTCCTCATACGTGTACCCGGTCATCCCGCGGCGACCGGGGGAAGTAGGCTTGAACTTCTTGATTCCCATGCTACGCCTCCAGAGCGTCAATCCGCTGGCCCTGAGCCACCGTGACGACAGCTTTCTTCCACGCCGGAAGATGCACCGTCGCCTTGCGCCCGCGCGTGTGGCGGATCTTGGCCGGCATATTCATCACGTTGACAGCCACTACGTCCACACTGTAGATCTCTGCCACCGCGTCACGAATCTGTTGCTTATTGGCGCGGCGATGCACCTGAAAAGTGTACTGCCGCAAGGCCTTGCGCGACTCGGATTTTTCCGTGGTAATTGGTCGAATGATCACGTCATAAATATCCATGCCCGTTACTCCGTCGCCTTGCGCCGCGCCAGAAGCGTGTCCACCACTTCCAGAGCGCCCAAGGGAATGATGACATGATCGGAACCCAAAAGATCCCGCACATTCACGTAGCTGGCGCGCAGCGTCTGCACCGTCGGCAGATTGCGCACCGAGCGCTCGATGGCCTCATTCCGCTCCGGCAGCAAAATCAGCACCTTGCCTTGATCCACTGCCAGACTCTTCAGCACCTTGAGCATCTCCTTAGTCTTCGGAGCTTCCATCGCCAATGTCTCCACCACCACGATTTGCTGAGCCGCCGCCTTCGCCGAAAGCGCCGACCGCACCGCGGCATGGCGCATCTCCCGGGGCATCCGCTTGGTATAATCCCGTGGCTTGGGCCCGTGCGCGATTCCGCCCCCCACAAAGAGGTTGGCGCTGCGACTTCCATGACGCGCCCGACCGGTACCCTTTTGGCGATACCACTTGGCCGTCGTGCGATTGTTCTCGCCCCGCGTCTTGGTGCTATGGGTTCCCTGCCGCGCATTGGCCAGCTGCAACACCAACGCCTGATGCATCAGCGGAACATTGACCGGAGCTTCAAAAATGTCCGGGCGCAGCTCGATTTCCTGAACCTGCTCGCCCTGCATATTCAACACCGGAACGCGCATCTCTACTTTCCTCCCTTGGCGACCTTCTGCTTGCGAGCCAGCTTGACCAACACTAAGCCGCCGTTCGGACCGGGGACACTACCGTTGACAGCCAAGAGGTTACGCTCAGGGTCCACCAACACCACTTCGATATTCTGGGACGTGACACGCTCGGCGCCCATATGCCCGGGCATGCGCGCATTCTTCCAGATATGACCGGGAGACGAGCCAGCGCCGATCGAACCGACGCGCCGCTCCCGATCCGACTGACCGTGCGTGTGGGGCCCGCCGCTCATCCCATGCCGCTTCACCACCCCCGCAAAGCCCCGGCCCTTGGACGTGCCAATCACGTCCACCCGCTCACCCGGGGCAAAGACATCGGCTTTGATGACCTGACCGACCTCGTACTGCTCATCCTCGCGGATACGCAGCTCCCGCAGATGACGCAACAACGGCACGCCCGAATGCTCCAGGTGTCCCCGCTCGCCCTTGCTCAAGTGCTTGGCCTTATCCGGCTCATACCCGAGCTGCACGGCGCGATACCCATCTTTCTCCGGGGTCCGCACTTGCGTCACATAGCATGGCCCTACTGACAGGACCGTCACGGCGACCACTTCACCGTCGTCCTTGATCACCTGGGTCATTCCCACTTTCTTCCCCAAAATGCCTTTCATAAACTCTGCTTCCTCCTTGGGACTGCCGGTGTAAGGCCCACCGCATCATCCCTTTTGATCACGCCTCGCTGCGCTCAGGGCTTCCCCTGCCGGCAGCTCAGAACATGCTCCCGCGCCCGGCTTGCGCCCACGACTTCCCCCCTGGACACGAGCTGTTACCAGCACCTGCCCAGGGGGGATGCAAATCGGTGTTACCATCAACCCTGCAACGCGAACGCCGCAGAATTGACGTTAAACTCCGACTTACAACTTAATTTCAATATCCACGCCGGCCGGCATATTGAGCCGCATCAAAGTATCAATCGTCTTCGAATCCGGCTCCATAATGTCAATCAGTCGTTTGTGAGTGCGAATCTCAAAGTGCTCGTGACTATCTTTGTCAATGAAGGTGGAACGTCGCACTGTAAAACGCTCGATCTTCGTCGGCAGCGGCACAGGCCCAACCACACGGGCTCCGGTGCGTTCAGCCGCCTCGACAATCCGACGCGCGGACTCGTCCAGAATCCGATGATCGTAGCCCTTGAGCCGAATACGAATACGTTGTTTTGCCATTGCTCACATCACCTGAAGTTCGGTTTCAGTACG
>JAGPHL010000208.1 GCA_018055515.1 Anaerolineae bacterium | reverse complement strand
TCGTGCAGCTGCGGGAAGAGGCGGAAGAGGTCGCGGCCCAGGTTCGGGTAAGCGTTGAAGGCGCCCGGATAGACGAAGGCCACGGCGCCTTCCCCGGCCAACGGACGCGGCGTGAAGTAGCTGCCGCCCGGCGTCTGCCAGGGCTGTTGCGTCTCGAAGGCCCGCGCTACGCCCTCGAAGGCGAAGGCGATATCGCGAAGCAGCGCATCCCGGTCTTCGCCGACCAGGCAGAGCGTGTAGCGGGCGGCCCGCGTCTCGCGGTAGGTCTCGTAACAGCGGCGCGCTACCGCGTGCAGTTCGGCTTCCGTCCGCACGTCGGTGAGCGCCTCCCGCACCTCGGCTAAGCGGGCCAGCAGCGCAGCCTGGCTTTCAGCGGCCAGGGGCAGCAGGCAGGCAGCGTGCTGCAAATCGCGGCTGTCGCGGCGCGGCGAGGGCGTGTCGGTGAGGATGACAACGCCGCCCGATCCCTGCGGGCTCGCGGGGACATAAAACGCCGCGACGCGCCGTTCGCCCGTCGGCACAAACCACGGGCGCGAGGCGACGTCCACGTAGAAGGGCGTCCCTTCCCAGCGTTCCGGCGCCTCGGGTCCCTGCCACTCGGGCTGGGCGGGGATAAAACGCTGGTGCAGGCAGAGCACGGTCTTGATGAAGCCCGCCAGCTGCGCCATGGGAGTTGCGGCTCCGCCGGGGGCGAGCGCGCCCAATCCACAGGTCAACGCCCCGCTCGCCGTGCGGTAAGCGCGACGCACGCCCTCCAGGGGGGCGCTCTCGCGGCGAGGGTCCGCATCGCCGGCGAGTTCCAGGTAGCCCAGGGAGGCCGGGGGCAGGTCTGTCTGCAGCCACACCCGGCGGTGAAGGGCAGCGACGGCCTCGGGGGTGGGGCGAGCTTCGGCTGTGACCTCTAGCGCTTCGAGCACGGCATAGCGGCGGGGCGCGGCGGCGGCCTGCGCCGGGGTTTGCAGCGCCACGGCGCCGGCGCTCCCGGCCCCTCCGGCGGCGACAACCACGGCGTCCGCGTCGCCGCCGGCGAGCCATTGGCGGGCGGAGGCCAGCGCTTCGGGGAGAGACGCCGGCGCCCCCTCGCCGGCCTCGACGGTGAGCACAGCGACTTCCGCCTCCAGCGGGATGCCGGCGTCGTCCAGCGCCCCTTCGATGACGGACGCCAGGGCAGCGTCATCTCCGCTGTCGCCGGCGTCGAAGGAGACATTTCCGGCATAAAGGCCGCGCGCGAAGGCGTCCAGGTCGCCCGCCCCTGCCAGCCGCACGTCCATTCCCACCACGACGATCTTCAGGCTACTCATGGTCGTTCTCCAGGTGATTCTGTGCAAAGAGTTGCTTCAGGCGCGGGCTCAACGTGATCTCCGCGCCCCAGACGCGGCTTTGGACCCTTCCCCCGGCGTCGCAGACGACGACGTCGGCGACCAGGCGGTGTTGAGAATGGGCCTGCACGTTCAGTGAGGCATAGAGCCGCTCCCCTTCTGTCACAGGGCGGTACTGCTCGCCGCCCTGGATGCTGAGGGGCAGCCCGCCGTAGCCGTAAGTGTGGTGAGCCCAGATCAAAAGGCTCTGCAACGTGGCGTCGGTGAAATAGGGGTTGAAGGCCCGCACCGGGAACTGACCCTGGCCCTCAGGGCTTAGCGGCGGCGGGACGCACTCCAGGGTCAGCGAGGCCGGGCCGATGGCGAGCACCCGTTCGATGCCCCGGAAGGCGGGGCCGTGGAAGAGCACCGCGCCGTCGTAGAGCGCCGCGCCGGGGATGGGCTGTGTGACGTCGAGGTCCAAGTCGGGATGCTGTGGAGCGACCGGCAGCGTGCGGCGCAACGTCAGGTCCATGCTGTAATGGAAGCGGGGCTTGCCGTCGGCGGTCTGACTGCGGATCAGGGCCGCGAAGGCGATTTCGTCCGGCCCTTTGGCCTTCTCTTCGAGCTCCAACACATAATCCTCGGCCAGGGTCGCGTCGAAGACGATGCCCTTGAGCGTCTTGTAGCGCTCGACGCGGAAGAAGTGGTAACCGGGGTAGCGCTGTTCGGCGGCATTGACGGCCCAGGCGATGGCGCAGACTACCGGCAGGACGGCGGATCCGCCGATGACGTGATCCCGCAGGAAGGGGTTGGCCTCCAGGGTGAGGCGGCGGTGGATGCGGTGTGTGTGCAGTTCTCCGGCAGGGGGAGACGCCGGACGCGCCAGCGTGTTGCCCACGACCAGCTGCGCCGTCCCGTCGTCGGAGGCCAGGGCGTCGGCGAAGAGGGCCCGGCCCATTTCCGCCGGAATCACCTCGACGCCGCGCCGGGCCATAAGGCGCTGCAGCGCGGGGGTCACCATGCCGCCATCCCAGGGACCCCAATCCATGGCGAGCACGCGGCAGTGGGGATAGGCGCGGCGGAGCCGGCAGGCAATCTTGTTGAGGATCTCGTTGGCCAAGGCGTAATCGGCCTGTCCCACGTTGCCGTAGAAGGCCACGATGGAGGAGAAGAAGAGCAGGTGCTCCAGCTGTTCGGGGGGGACGCACGCCAGCAGGTTCTGCAGCCCCTCCACTTTGACCGAGATGACGCGCTCGAAGTCGGCCCCGGTTTTCTGCTCGATGGGTTTGTCGGCGATGACGCCGGCCCCGTGAATGATCCCCGTGATCCGCGAGGGGGCGCCTTCCGCCGCCAGCTCCTGGCGGGCCACCTCGACGGCTGCTTGTAGCGCCGCCGCGTCGGTCACGTCGGCGCTGGCGTAGACGGCGCGTCCGCCGACCTCCGCGACGGCCCGCAGCGTCCCGGCGATCTCGCGTTGGGAGAGGACGTCCTGCACCATGCGCCGGACGCGCTGGGGCGTGGGATGCTCGCCGGCGGCAAGGAGGTGCTCCATGGCCTGCTGCTTGAGCGCTTTCTCATCGGCAGCGCCGGCGCTCCAGGCCGGTTCTGGCCCGTCGGGAGCGGGGGAACGTCCCACGAGGATGAAGGCGCTGCGATAGCGCCGGGCAACCTCCATCACGCACTCCGCCGTGACGCCTCTGGCGCCCCCACTCACCAGAAAGAGCGACGTGCTGGATACGGGATGCTGGATGTCGGCTGCCGGGCGCGGCTCCTGGCGTTTCAGGGTCACCCGTCCGGCGGGGCCGCGCCCCACCTCGACGAGCAGACGGTCGGGATCGTCCAGCTCGGCGATGACGGCCTGCGCGGCGTCCTCAGCCGCGAGGGTCGGGGCCACATCCACGGCACGGCAGAAGACGTCCTCCCACTCCAGGTTCAGGGATTTGACCAGCCCCGGCAGACCGGCGCCGATGACGCCGAAGTCGTTCGACCCGCTGAGGCCCAGGACACCGTCAAGACGGGTCACGGTCATGAAAACCGCGCGGCCCCGCGCGGCTGCGCCGGTGAGCGCGGGCTGCAGGTGTTTCGCCAGCAGGAACACCTGCTTGACCACGGCCCGCTCGCGTTCGTCAAAGAGGCCGTCGGTGCTCTCGAAGGCCGGGTGCAGGTGGATGAAGGCGCCGACCGGGCCACAGGTTTCCGTGATCAGAGCGAGTTGCTCCTGCAGCGCGCTCTCGGTCATGGCCTCCAGCTGCACTTGCGTGATGTCGGAGGGCAGCGTGCGCGGCTGCGGCGCGACGACAGCTTCGGGGAAGCGCCACAACACCACGGGCCAGCCCCGGCGGGCGAGGGCCTGCACCACGGCGGCACTCAGGGGCCCGCCGTCGTCGGTGACGAGACAGCAGTGTCCTACGGCGAGGGCATATTCCAGGGCATCGGGCGCGGGCAGCGGGTGCAACGTCACCGCGCTGCGCCGGATGGCGGTTGTCTCTTCCCGCGCCCGCCTCACGCTTTTTTTCCCGCGTCTCCTTGCCGTTGCTCCAGGTAGGCCATGATCTGGCCCAGCGTGTGCAGTTCGACGAGGTCCTGGGCTTCGATCTGGGGCAAAGCCGGGTAGCGGTCCTGCAGGGCGCTGAGGATCTCGACGCGCTTGATGGAATCAATGCCCAGGTCGGCCTCCATGTCCATCCCCAGGTCCAGCATCTCGGCGGGATAGCCGGTCTTGTCGCTGACGATCTCCAGCAGGGCGGCGGTGAGGGTTTCGAGATCGAGGGGCGCGGTCGTTAGAGCGTCGCTTATGGCGCTCGGAGCGGCTGCTTCTGCAGCGGGCGGTTGCTCGATCGCGGCAGCGCCTGGCAGGGATGCCGGCCCCGGCGCGGGAGCCTCGCTTGCGGCGCTCCGCACGGCTTCCGCCAAGGTGGCCGGTTTTTCGCCTGCGTCGCGCGGAGCTGACGGGGACGTCGGGCCGGATGTTGCCGCGTCGCGTAAGGCGCTCCGCACGGCCTGGCTTGAGGTGGCCGGTTTTTCAACTGCGCCGCCGCGCGAGCTCGAGGAAGATGCTGGCCCGGCTGTTGTCGCGCCGCTGACAGCGCGGCGGGCGCTCCCGTTGCCCGGCAGCAGGACCTCGCTCTGTTTTCGAAGCAAGTCCATAAAGGCCTGGGCGTAGGCGGCTTGCTGGGAGAGGAATTCGTTGTGGACGTGCAGCGTCTGGGCCTGGTACTCATGGAATTGGTCAATGCTGCGAGACAGATGTTCCAGGGCCGTCA
>JAGPHL010000207.1 GCA_018055515.1 Anaerolineae bacterium | reverse complement strand
TACACCGATCGGGTCTATGCGCCCTCGGAGCTGACGTTGTTGTTGCGCCACGAGCTGACCCATCGGCTCGACAGCGCCTGGGGCTGCGACCAATTCCCTTCCATGATTCGTGAGGGCCTGGCGGTGTTGGTCGCCGGCGGGCATTACTGGCCCGAATCCCTGCCGCGCAACGCGGCGGCGCTGTTGCAGACGGGGCCGTATGTCCCCTTGCAGCAGCTGCTGGACGATTTTTACCTTCAGCAGCACGAGATCGGCTATCTGGAAGCGGGGGCGTTGTTGGCCTACATCGTCGAGGAACGGGGCTGGGAGGGGATGCGGCAGCTGTGCGAGGCCGGCGCTGCGGCGTCGGGCGAGGGGACGCTGCGCCTGGCGAGTGCTTTGGCGGCGTTGGACCTGCCGCCGCTCCCGGAATTGGAGCGCGACTGGTTGCGATGGCTGCAAGCGCTGCACGTCACGGCGGAAGAGGGCCGGGTGTTGCAGGATGGCTGGCTGTTGATGGACACCGTGCGGGCGTACCAGAGCCGTTATGATCCCTCCGCATATTTTCTCACCGGCATTCTCTTCGATCCGGCCTGGGGGGCGGAGCGCGGTATCACGGCGGATTTCGTCCGACGTCCCCGCGAGGCGCGGGCGATCGCTCTGGAGCTGCTGCTGCAAATGGCACAGGAATCGTTGCGGGCTGACGCTCCGGCGGAGGCGGAACGCCTGGCTGCGGCGGTGCAGGCCGCCCTGGAACCGACGGCGTCCCCGCCGCCAGAGGTGACGGAGATGGAGGCGCTCGTCGCCGCGGTGTTGTCTCGCGGCTATGAACCGTACCGCGTGGTTTGGGTGGACGATGGCGCCGAGGTCGGGCAGCGCGCGCCGGGGTGCGTCGTCTATGCCCTCGACCGTGCGGATTGGCCCATGAAGCGCGTGTTGTGGGCGGCGCGCGACGCTGACGCTGAGGCAGCAAGCTGGTCGGTGGTTGGTCCCCAACTGCCGTATTGAGCGGGGGTGTTTTTCGGGAGGTGTGGATGCGGGATTGGCCACGCGAAGGGCTTCCGCCTGTAGTCTGGGGCCCGCTGTTGGCGGTGACGGCGCCCTGGGTGGTGACCGGGGCTCTGCCGCTGACGCGCGCGGCGTTGGCGCTGGTCGGCGGCGCGCTGCTGTTAGCGGTCGCGGCTCGCCGGCGTCCCTGGGCGTCGTTTGTGCTCGCGCCGGCGCTGGTGATCGCGATTTACGCCCTGTGGGTGGGATGGGTGGATTTGCGCGCTCTGTTCCTCGCGGCGGCATTGCTGGCGCTGGCGTTCGCCTGCGGCCCTATGACGTTGCCGCGCTGGGGACGGGGAGTGGCGCTGCTGATGGCCGGCGGCCTGCTCGGCGGGGGAGTCGCTCTGGGGCAGCTGCCGCTGACGACGTTGCTGGCGCTCCTACCGTTGCCGCTTTCCGTGCGGGCCGTGCGGCGTGAGGCAGGTCGCGCCGAGGGGTCGCTGGCGTATGCGGCGACCGCGTGGTTGTTGTGGGTGGGCTACCTCATTCAGGGGATCGTGCGGTGACCCGGAGCGCCATGAATGTGGCCCAGCTGGAACACGAGTTGCGGACTTATCGTCCCGCAACCATGCCGTCATTGCCGCCGAATTTTGTCTGGCCCCGTTACGAGGGGGCCTCGGTGGGGAACCTCGCCGCGACGGTGGCGCAGGGGTTGGGCGCGTCGTTGCCGGGCGCGCTGCCGCCGCTCTGGCCCGACTTGTTGGGCGATCTCCTGGAGGGGGTCGAGCGCATCGTCCTGGTCACGCTGGATTCCTTGGGTTGGGAGCAGTTGCTCTGGGTGTTGGCGCGGCGCGCGGACAGTGAACTGGCACGCCTGGCGCGTCGGGGGCGTCTGCTGCCCATCACGACGACTTTCCTGTCCACGACCAGCAGCGTGCTCAACACACTTTGGACGGGGCGTCCGCCGCTAGAACATGGGGCGCTGGCCTTCGAGTTTTACCTGCGCGAGTGGCTGATGGCGGTCGAGGCGATCTCGTTTTCCCCGGCGGTGGCCCCTTTTGCGGGCGCGCTGCGGAACTGGGGGTTCAATGCGGAGAAATTCATCCCCCTCCCGACGGTGGCGCAGGCGCTCAAGGATCACGATATGGCGACCTATGCCCTGACCGCGCGCTCCCTGGTCGCGACGCCGCTCTCGCAGATGCAGTACCGGGGCGTCGCCAACGTGGATGGCTACGAGTTCCCCTCCGAGCTGTGGGTGAAGCTCGGGCGGATGCTGCGGGAACATCGCGGGGAGCGGTTTTTCCTCAGCGGCTATTGGAGCGGGGTGGATACCCTGGGGCATCATTACGGTCCTTACGATACGACCGCCGATCTGGAAATCCGCTCCATCGGGCAGCTGCTGGAAGCCGGCCTGCTGGAACATCTATCGGCTGCGGAGCGTCAGGGGACGTTGCTGTTGGTGACGGCAGACCATGGACAGATTGACACTCCAGCGCGGGCGGCGGTGCGCTTGTCGGATCATCCGCAGTTGCGCGACCTGCTCGTCATGCCGCCGTTGGGCGAGGCGCGCGTTCCCTTCTTCTATGTGCGTTCGGGTTGCTATACGGCGGCGTGGAATTATCTCCACACCCATCTTTCCAGGCCGTTCATCTACTTTTCCCAGCAGGCCTTCATCGAGAGCGGCCTGTTGGGGAAGGGGATGCCGCACCCGGAGCTGGAATATCGGCTGGGGGACATCATCGGCGTGGCCCGTAAGGACGCCTATTTTGTGCGCGATCCCGCTCTGGCGCAGAGACTGCGCGGGCGCCATGGAGGGCTGGACGCCGGGGAGATGCTGGTGCCGTTGTTGGCCCTGCGTCTCGATGCGTGACGCAACCTGCACGTGGGCACATTTCCACGTTCACACGTTCACACGTTCACACGTAAGGAGATTCCATGCGCGACATACGTTTTGTGCTGGTGGGATTGGGAAATCTGGGGCGGCGCTTCTGCGAATTGCTGGTGGAAAAGGACGCGCTGCTGCGTGAGCGCTATGGCCTGAGGCTGAAGCTGGTGGGCGCTGCGGATAGCCGGGGGACGGCTTACGCCGCTGCCGGCCTCGACCCGGCGTTGGTGGCGCAGCTCAAGCGTGAGGGGCGCAGCATCGCCGACTACCCCGACGCGGGACGGCCCGGCGAGAGCGCGCTGGCGTTGGTCGCCGGCGCCGAAGCCGAGCTGTTGCTCGAAGCGTCGCCCGTCAATCTGGCGCAGGGCGCCGAACCGGGGCTGAGTTGCATCCGCACGGCGCTGGAGAAGGGGATGCACGTCTCGACACCCAACAAGGGGCCGTTGGTGCTGGCGTTCCGCGAGTTGCACGACCTCGCAGCTGCCAACGGCGTCAGCCTGCGCTTTGATGGGACTGTGACCGGCGGCCTGCCGGCGATCAACCTGGGGCAGCGCGAGCTGCGCGGCGCGGTCATCACGCGCGTGGAGGCGGTGCCGAACCTGGTCACGGGGTACATCATGGACCTGCTGACCGACGGCGTCCCCTGGGACGCCGCGTTGGCGCAGGCGCGAGCGGAGGGGGTGTTGGAGGCTGACGCCTCGTGGGACCTGGAGGGGTGGGACGCGGCGGCGAAGCTGGTCATTCTCACCAACGCGGTCCTGGAGTATCCCGCGCGGTTGGAGGAGGTCGAGCGCGCCGGCATTGCGTCGGTCCCGGTGGAGGAGCTGCGCGCGGCGCGGCAGCAGGGCCGGCGCTATCGGCTGCTGGCGATGGCGGAGCGCGATAGCTGCGGCGGCTGCCGCCTTTCCGTGAAGCCCGTGGCGCTTCCGCCGGAGCATCCGCTGGGCCATTTGGGGCGCAAGCAGATGGGCGTGGTCTATCACACGGACATTTTTGGCAGCATCACCGCGCTCATCGAAGAGCTCACTCCGGTGCCCTCCGCCGCCTCGATGCTGCGGGACATCTTCGATATTTTTGCGTGACGCCGTCGTCTGGAACGCCGGGGGGTCTGCGCGAGAGGCTGGTTTTGATCGTCACATGGATGTTGGAGGTGGGGGGATGCGACGAAGGGTTGTTTTGTGGTTCCTTTTATTGTGGGTGACGGCTTGCCAGGCGTCGGGAACCGTCACCCCTGAGATAGAACAGGAGGAAGACATGGCGCTGAAGTTGACCAGTCCAGTGTTCGCCCATGGCGAGGCAATTCCGAAGTTGTACACCTGTGATGGGGAGGACATCTCTCCGCCGCTGGCGTGGCGTGACGCTCCGGCAGGAACGCAGAGTTTCGCGCTCATCTGCGACGATCCCGATGCGCCCGCCGGCGTGTGGGATCACCTGATCCTCTTCAACATTCCCGCCTCGGCGACCGGCCTGCCGGAAGGCATTGCCGAGCGCACGGATGGCAGCGTGTACGGGAAGAACAGCTGGCGGCGGCTCGATTACGGCGGACCTTGCCCGCCGAGCGGCACGCACCGCTATTTCTTCCGGTTGTACGCCCTCGACACCACGCTCGATCTCAAAGCAGGCGCTTCCAAGCGCGAAGTGGAGCGCGCGATGCAGGGGCACATCCTGGCGCAGGCCGAGCTGCTGGGGACGTACACCCGCCGGTGACAGGAGCGAGCCATCACGGAAGGC
>JAGPHL010000206.1:1386-4611 GCA_018055515.1 Anaerolineae bacterium | reverse complement strand
ATGGCCTCGATGGCCTGCAACTCGTCCGCGCTGAAGGCGAGGTTGTCCAACGCCGCCACGCAATCCTCAATCTGACTCACGCGGCTCGCGCCGATGAGGGCCGAGGTCACCGTCGGGCGGCGCAAGACCCACGCCAGGGCGAGCTGCGCCACGGTCTGCCCCCGCGCCTGCGCCACCTCACGCAACTGCCGCACTTTGGCGATTTTGTCCTCGGTCACCTGCTCCGGGCGCAGGAAACCGCTGGGTTTGCCCGCGCGCGAATCCGCCGGAATGCCCTGCAGGTACCTGTCGGTGAGCAATCCCTGCGCCAGCGGCGAGAAAACGATGCAGCCGACGCCTTCCTCGTCTAACACATCCAGCAGCCCGTCCTCGACCCAGCGGTTGAACATGCTGTAACTGGGCTGATGGATGAGGCACGGCGTGCCCAACTCACGCAGGATGCGCACCGCTTCGCGCGTCTGCTCCGGCGTGTACGACGAAATGCCCACGTAGAGCGCCCGTCCGCTGCGCACGGCGAAATCCAGCGCGCCCATCGTCTCCTCCAGCGGCGTGCTGGGATCCGGCCGGTGACTGTAGAAGATGTCCACGTAGTCTACTCCCATCCGCTTGAGGCTTTGATCCAGGCTGGCGATGAGGTATTTGCGGGACCCCCATTCGCCGTAGGGACCGGGCCACATCCAGTAGCCGGCCTTGGTGGAGATGACGAGCTCGTCGCGGTAAGGCCGCAAGTCCTGCGCCAGGAGCTTGCCGAACGTCTCCTCGGCGGAACCGGGGGGCGGCCCGTAGTTGTTGGCCAGGTCGAAATGGGTGATCCCCAGGTCGAAGGCGCGGCGCACCATCGCGCGGGCATTTTCCAGCGTGTCCACGCCGCCGAAGTTGTGCCACAGCCCCAGCGAAATCGCGGGCAGCAACAGGCCGCTCCGTCCACAACGGTTGTAACGCATCGCGTCGTAACGATTTTCGGCAGGTAAATAGCCCATGATAAACCTCCAGGTACTTATGACTGTTGATGTGTGACGGTGAACTTCCCTTGCAGCCCCTCGGCCGCGTGGGGACCAATCCACACGTGGAAATCGCCCGGCTCCACGCCATAGCGCAGCTCCAGGTCGTGGAAGCCCAGGCTCTGGACGGGGATCTCGAAGCGCACGCGCCGACGTTCCCCCGGCTGCAACGCGATCCGCTGAAAGCCCTTGAGCTCCTTGACCGGCCGGGTGACGTTGCCCACGAGGTCCCGCACGTAGCACTGCACGGTTTCCTCGCCCGCGCGCGCGCCGGTGTTGGCAATCTCCGCCGTCACCACGACGACACCGTCGAGGGGCACTTCGGACGTCTCGACCCGCAAGTCGCTGTAGGCGAAAGTGGTATAGCTCAGCCCATAGCCGAAGGGAAACTGCGGCAGGTGTGACTCGTCGAGATAGACCGAGCGATGCCGCCGATCGAACTGGAACACTCCCTCACCCTCGGCAGGACGCCCCGTGTTTTTGTGCGCATAGTAGATCGGAATCTGCCCCTCGCAGCGGGGGAAGCTCACGACGAGCCGGCCCGACGGGGCCGCCGCACCCACGAGGAGATCGGCGATGGCGCGCCCGGCGCGGATGCCGCCATGCCACGCCATCAGAATCGCGGGGACGTGCGCCGCCATCCAGGGGATGACGAGCGGACGTCCCGCCATCAACACCACGACGACGGGCTTTCCCGTCGCCACGACCGCTTCCAGCAGCTCCTGTTGACGCCCCGGCAGCCCCAGATGCGCCCGCGAGTGCGCCTCGCCGCTGTGCGCTCCAGACTCGCCCAGCACGAGGATCGCGACATCGGCCGCCAGCGCCGCGCTCACCGCCGCGTCGAAGTCGGCGCCGGCCTCGCCCTCGATGGGGCAGCCGGGCGTGTGCAGCAAGGTCACGTCCTCCGGCAAGACCGCGCGCAGCCCCTCGAGGACTGATTCCACGTCCGTCTCACGCCCGGCGCCGCCCCAACACCCCAGCAGATTGGAGTGATCGTCTGCCAGCGGGCCGAGCAAGGCAATCGTCTTGATGGCCGGCCCCAATGGGAGCAGCTCCCCTTCGTTCTTGAGCAGCACCATGGACTTCTGCGCCACTTCCAACGCCAGGGCGCGATGCTCCTCCGTGAGCGTGACCTGCGCCGCCAAGGCCGGATCGGTGTACGGATGCTCGAAAAGCCCCAGCGCGAATTTCAGCCGCAGCACACGACGGACCGCCGCGTCAATCAGCGCCACGTCAATCAGCCCCTCGCGCACCAGAGCCGCGAGATGATTGGGATAGGCGTTGCCCATCATGTCCATGTCCGTCCCCGCGAGGAAAGCGCGCAGCGTCGCCTCACGGGAATCAGCCGCAAAGCCATGATGGAGCAGTTCGCCGAGCGCGTCGTAGTCGCTGAGCACGACGCCCTCCCAGCCCCAGGTCTCGCGGAGGATGGTCTTGAGCAGGAAGGCGTTCGCAGAGGCGGGAACCCCTCCGATCTCGTTGAAAGCCGACATCACCGTCGCCGCGCCCGCGTCGAAGGCGGCCTTGAAGGGCGGCAGGTACACGTCCCGCAACGTGCGCTCCGACACGTCCACGGTGTTGTAATCCTTGCCCGCTTCCGCCGCGCCATACGCCGCATAGTGCTTGGGACAGGCAGCGATTCGCCGTCCGCCGGGCAGGTCCGCCGCCTGGAAGCCGCGCACCCGCGCCTGGGCCATGGCGGAGCCCAGGAAGACGTCCTCGCCCGCCCCTTCGGCGATGCGCCCCCAGCGGGGGTCGCGCGCGATGTCCACCATGGGCGCGAAAATCCAGTCAATCCCCACGGCGCTGGCCTCCACTGCCGCGACGCGCGCCGCCCGCCCCACCAGGTCTGGATCCCAGGTGCAGGCTTCGGCGAGGGGGATCGGGAAAACGGTGCGCAAGCCGTGGATGACGTCGAAACCGACGATGAGGGGAATTCCCAGGCGGCTTTCCTCCACGGCCAGCCGCTGGAAGTGATTGATTTGCTCCGCGCCGTGCAGGCTCAGCAGCGAGCCGACCTGTCCTTGCCGGATCAGGTCCTCAAGGTCGTCGCGCCAGTGCAGATTGGCCTGCACCAGCTGCCCGACCTTTTCCTCCAACGTCATTTGCGCCAGCAGCGCGGTTACTCTTGCCTCAATCTCAGGGGAAGTGGTGTTGAAATCAAACGATGTGAAATCCATGATTTTGTGTCTCCTCTAAAAAATGCGTAATGCGTAATGCGTAA
>JAGPHL010000206.1:0-1286 GCA_018055515.1 Anaerolineae bacterium | reverse complement strand
CACCTTCGCACGTTCACGCATCATTTTCGTCGTGAAGTTTTGCGCCGTTGGAAGCGATTACTTCCGCGTACCAGCGGGCCGAGTCCTTCATCACCCGCTGTTGGGTGACATAATCCACGTAGATCAGGCCGAAACGCTCGCGGTAGCCGCTGGCCCACTCGAAATTGTCCATCAGGCTCCAGTGGAAGTAGCCCCGCACGTCCACCCCCTCGGCGAGGGCGCGCTCCAACGCCAGCAAATAGCGCCGCGTGAAGTCAATCCGCTGGGGATCGTGCACCCTGCCATCGAGAGCCACCCAATCCGCATTCGACAGGCCGTTTTCGGTGATGAGCAGCGGCGTCTGATAGCGCTCGTAAAGGAAACGCGGCCCCCAATAGAGCGCCTCCGGCGTGACCGCCCAGTTAGACGAGGTCTTGGGGTAGCCCACGGGGAACGGCGCCGCGACGGGGCGTCCGTCGGAATCCGCCCGCACGCCGCGACCCTGGTAGATGTTGAGGCCGCAGAAGTCGAGCGGCTGCGCGATGAGCTCCATGTCCCCCGCCTGCACCTCGGGCGCTGCGGCGCCGAAAGCACGCAGTCCATCCTCAGGATAGCGCCCGAAAAAGACGGGGTCGAACCACCAGGCGTCGGCCCAGACGTTTTTGTCGTCGGCGATCGTGAACATCGCCTGTCGCGCCGCCGCGATGTCCTCCGGCGTCTCCGTCGCGGGCAGCGGCGGGAAGGTCGTTGGCGCCCACCCTACCCGGCACGGACCGGGGCTGGCGTCGCGGATCGCCTGCACCGCCTTGCCGTGCGCCAGCAGCGCGTGATGCCCCACGCGGAGCACCTCCGGCAGGGCGAGCCGGTATCCCGGGGCGTGCACCCCCTCCTGGTGCCCCAGTCCCACAAACACCTGGATCTCGTTGAGCGTCATCCAATCGCGCACGCGGTCGCCCAATGCCGCAACGACCACGCGGGCGTAGTCGGCGAACCAATCGGCGCTATCGCGGTTGAGCCAGCCGCCCTTGCAATGGAGTTCGTAGGGCAAATCCCAGTGGAAGAGGGTGGCGTACGGCGTCACTCCCGCCGCGAGGAGCGCGTCCACGAGGCGGTCATAAAAGCCCAACCCGGCGGGATTGACCTTGCCGGTCCCTTCGGGCAACACGCGCGGCCAGGAGATGGAGAAGCGATAGCCGCGCAGGCCCAGATCGCGCATCAAGGCCACATCTTCAGCGTAGCGGTGATAGTGATCGCACGCCACATCGCCGGTGTGCCCCTCCCAGATCGCCCCCGGTCTCCGGCACAGC
>JAGPHL010000024.1:6987-20399 GCA_018055515.1 Anaerolineae bacterium | reverse complement strand
AGGCTCTCAGTCTAACCGCAAAAGCGCGCAGGAGATGGGGCAGACAGCATGAGGCCAGACACTGTGATTGAAAGATTACGCACGAACCGCTCTCTGCTGGAAAAATTAGGGATAAAATCGTTGGCGCTGTTTGGCTCAGTCGCACGCGGCGAGGCCAACCCTCAAAGCGATGTAGACTTGCTGGTAGAATTTTCGCAGCCCGTAGGTCTGTTCGAGTTTATCCGCGTACAGCAAGCGCTCGAGGCGCTTTTGGGATGTCCCGTGGATCTGGTAACGCCGGATGCGCTACGGGAGTCCATGCGCGCGACCGTCATGGCAGAGGCGATTGATGTCACCCCGTGATTGGATACTCCGTCTGCAAGACATAGGTGAGGCGCTGCAACGCATTGCCGATTACACCGCGGGAATGACGGCAGAGGACTTCATGACCGACCACAAAACTGCAGACGCGGTCATACGCAACCTTGAAGTCATCGGGGAAGCAGCCCGTTATCTGCCATCGGATGTCAGCGCGCGGTATCCAGAGATCCCGTGGGCTGAAATGCGCGCTCTGCGCAATATATTGGCCCATGAGTATTTTGGAGTGAGCTTACCGATCCTCTGGCGAACGGTCACCCATGACCTGCCCCCCATTGCGCCACTTCTGGCAGCCATTTTGGAACAAGAAGCTTCCATCGCCCCTGAAAGAGATTCAACGGCCAGCTGAGATCGAGACAGCCCGTCAGTCCCCGCAGCTGAGATACGTCAGCAGCTTCGTCGTCGCGCTTTTGGCGCCCGGCTCGCTTTCCCCCACCGGCCCCACGCACGAGGGACAGCCCTCGGTGCAGGGACAGGTCTGCACGCGCTCTAGCGCCGCCGTAGCGACTTGTTCCCACAACCCCAGCAGGCGGGGACTCAGGCCCACGCCGCCCGGCGCGGTGTCGTAGAGGATAATGGAGGGCTGCCCCGATTCCGCGTCCCGCGCCTGCACCGAGGCCCCCAGGTCGCCGGGATCGCACATGAGGAACACGGGCGCGAGATTTCGCAGCAGATAGGACAGGCCGCTCAGCGCCGTCCGCGCACCGCGCGCCCGCTCCACTTTGGCGTGACAAAGCGCACACAACGTCAGCAGGTTTTCAGGGGCGTGCGCCAGTCGCAGCGCCACCGAGGGCGGATACTGCGCGAGAAACGTCCGCAGCGGCGTGAGGTGATGCACCTCCAGCGGCGCTTCGGGGCGGGAAGGCGCCCCGCACAGGCGACAGGTGTGGGCGTCGCGGGATAAAATCGTCTCGCGGATTTTGGGCCACTCCGGGCCATAATCCAGCGGCGCGACATGTACCCCCTCCTGCGCCAGCAGCTCCACCAGCGTCTCCGCCAGCGTCACCCGACAGGCCTCCGTCTCGAGCAGCTGCTCCGGCAAATCAATGTCCCCCCAGCCGAGGGTCTCGTGATGGGCCAGGCTCACCCGCCGGTACGAGGTGGGCTTGCTGTGGACCAACACCTCCTCATCGGTGAGCGTGAGCGCGCCGCGCGGCAGCGTCTCCCGCAGTGCCAGCCGTTCCACGGAGATCGCCGCCGCCGCGAGGGTGTAGTAATCATAGTCGCCGGGCTGCGCCTGCGCCAGCCCGCGCTCCCAATCCAGCGCCGTGATGAGATACGGCGTCCCCCCATGGAAGTAGATCGCCCCCTCATGCACCAGGGCCGCGGCGCTTGGACGATCCATCAGGCCCAGCGTCTCCCCCGCCGTCGTCTGGATGATCACGTTGTCGGCGGTCGTCGTGCGCAACGAGACGCCCTGCGCGGGATAAGTCTCCCCCACCCAGGTGAAGCGCTCCGCACTGCGATGAAGCACGCCCTCCGCGCTGAGCGCTTCGAGCAACGGCGCCACATCCGGCAGCGAGCCGAAGGGTTCATCGCGCTCGAAAGGCAGCTCGAAGGCGGCGCAGGCCAGATGCGAGCCGAGCACCGCCAGCGCGTCGGCGTTCAGACGGGCCTCCTCCGGCGAACGCACGAAGAAATACTCCGGGTGCGTCACCAGGTATTGATCCAGCGGCGCCGGCGTAGCGATCAACACCGACAGCGAGACGCTGGCCCGGCGTCCGGCGCGGCCCATCTGCTGTCGCGTCGCTGCGATGGTGCCGGGATAGCCCACCAGCACCGACGCATCCAGCGCGCCAATGTCAATGCCGAGCTCCAGGGCATTGGTGGCGACCACCACCCGGATGCGGCCCTCGCGCAAATCTCTCTCGATGGCGCGGCGCTCGTGCGGCAGATAGCCGCCGCGATAGCCCTGGATCACCCCGGCGGGGAAGCCGGCGCGCACGGCCCGTTCCCGCAGCTCGCGCAACAGGAGTTCCACCGTCAGCCGCGACCGCGCGAAGACGATAGTCTGTACGCCGGCCTGCAACAGCCGCAGGGTGAGGAACACGGCCTCGGCGCTGGCGCTGGCGCGCAACCCCAGCTCCGCGTCGAGCAGCGGTGGATTGTAGCACAGCACATGCCGCCCGCCGTAGGGCGCCCCATCGGCCTCCACCGGGGTGACCGGCGCCTCCCACAGGGATTCGGCCAGCTGCTGCGGATTGGCGATCGTCGCGGAGGCGCCGATGAAGCGCGGCGCCGCGCCGTAGAAGGCCGCCACACGGCGCAGGCGGCGCAACACGTTGGCGATGTGGCTGCCAAAGACGCCCCGGTAGGTATGCAGTTCATCGAGCACCACGTAGCGCAAGCCGCTCAGGAACCGCAGCCATTGGGTGTGGTGCGGCAGAATGCCCAGGTGCAGCATGTCGGGATTGGAGACGAGAATGCGCGCCTCCTTGCGGATGGCGGCCCGGCGGCTCTGCGGGGTATCGCCGTCGTAGGGGCGCAGGGCGAGCGGCGCCTGCAGCTGGCCGATCCAGGCCTCCAGCGCCGCGATCTGATCGTGGGCCAGCGCCTTTGTGGGAAAGAGCAGCAGCGCGGTGGCGGTGGGATCACGCAGCAGCGTGTGGAGCAGCGGCAGCGTGTAGCCCAACGTCTTGCCGGAAGCCGTCCCCGTGGCGAGCACCACATTTTCACCGCGCAGGGCCGCTTCCACGGCGCGGGCCTGATGGGTGTAGAGCGCGGGAATGCCCAGCGCACGCCCGGCGGCGCTGAGCCGTGGATCCAGCTCGGCGGGCCAGGTGGCCGTCTGCGCCGCCTGCGCCGGCAGTGTACGCCATGCTGTCACATTGCGGATAAAGCGCGGGTCCTCGCGCAGTACGGAGAGCAGGGATTCCAGAGCCATGCGCCTATTGTAGCGTAGTCAGCGCAGTTGACCAGGACAACGAATTCAGTAAAATTAGGGACGTGGCAACGCCTCTTTTGTTGCCCTCATCCTATCACTGGAGGTTTCGTGAACATGCAGGCCGCACTCGTAGAAGAACATGTCCCTTTGAAAAGTCGCATTGCCATTTCAGCGGGAGATGCAGCGACTGGCATCCTCCAATCGCTGGCGGCGTCCGGGGCGCTGACGTATTACTTCGTCAGCCTGCGCGGGTTGGACCCCAAACTGGCGGGGACCGTCTGGTTGCTGTTTGGCATCTGGAACGCGGTCAATGACCCGCTCTTCGGCTACATCAGCGACCGCACCAAGAGCGCTCTGGGGCGGCGCATCCCCTACATCCGCTATGGCGCTCCCCTCTTCGTGTTGGGATTTATCCTCTTCTGGGTCGTGCTCCCCGGCATCGGCAACAGCCAGACCGCCCTCTTCATCCAGCTGCTGATAGGGCTGTTCATCTATGACGTTCTCTACACCGCCATCGCGACCAGTTTCTGGGTCATGCCCTACGAGGTGGCCGTCTCCAACAAAGCGCGGGGCACCATCTACATCTGGAAAATCATCTTCATGGTATTCACGCTCGTCGTGCCGTTTGCCGTAGAGGCCACGATTAAGCCGGAGGTAGGCGATGAAGCCGGCATTTTGCTCTTCCGCTGGGTGATGATCGGATTGGGTGTGGTGATGGGACTAATCATCTTCTTCAGCACGTTCTTCTTCAAAGAAAAACAGTACATCCAGGAAGAGGAGCAATTCAATTTTGTCACGTCCTTCAAAGAGTGCTTCACCAACCGCTCTTTCGTCGTTTTTGAGGTCTTGAGCTTCACCGTGATGTTCACGCAAACGGCGCTGATGACGGGCGTCTGGTATTACTTCGACATGCTGAACATGCCTCGCGCCCCCATGCTCGGCGCCCTGGCAGCCGGCATCGTGTTGGGCATCGTCGCCTGGATTCAGCTGCGGGATCGCTGGGGCATCAAACGCTGCACGCAGGCTTTCACCCTCCTGTTTGCGATCGGCTGTGTCCTGGTGATGCTTTTCGGGCGCAATGTGATCCTGGGAACGGCGGGCTTCTTCCTCTTTGGGATCGGGTTCTCCGGCGGGATGTATTTGATTCCGCTCATGAACGGCGACGTCGTGGATATGGACGAACACCGCACGGGACTCCGCCGCGAAGGGATGTATGCGGGCATCAACAGCTTCATCACCAAACCGGCGATCAGCCTCGCGGCATGGGCGTTGCTGAACATTATGAAGGCTTACGGCTACAACGAAAGTCTTCCTGCTGCAGCGCAATCCTACTCCGCCGGGACCGGCATGCTGATCGGCTGGGCCGGCCCAACAGCGCTGTTACTGATCCTGTCATTCCTCTCGCTGTTCCTGTACCCGCTGGCAGGCGCGGAATGGGAGCAGATCAAACTCAATCTGGCCAAAGCTCACGCCGAAAAGGAACGCGCGTACCTGGAAACGCACGGCTATAAGTTTGTCGAATGATCCTCCACCCGCTGCATGGGACGGCGGCGTTTCCCAACACGTTGCCGTCCCCGGCGGCGCCGGAATCGCGCCCGAGGAAGCACTCGCAGACCAAGGCCCCATCAACAAGATTTTACGCGCGCGGCTGGAGGAAAGATAAAGCGCGACGCATTGACATCAAAAACGAGTATAGTATAATCCGCCCCGTTTGTGTGAAACATGAGCCGGGTGCTCTCTCATAGAGCGCGGGCTGATGGGTCGTTGAAACGTTAAGGATGGTGGATCTTATAAAACTACCCGATCGTGCGCCCTCTTCTCGTCCTTAAGTTGTCCAACGGTATTTTTGTCCATATTCAATTTGTTCAGGACTGAGAAGGAGAGCACAGGATGTCATTGCAGCTGCATGTTTTGCGGATAGTAGCCAGCGTCGTTGTCGGCACCTCGGTTTTAACGTTGATTGGCCCCCTGGTAGGTGAGATAGTAGCCACCCTCCCGCCCCTGTTCCTCGCGAAAGCTCGTTACGCACCAGACTCACTGGCCCTCCCTTACGAGGAGGTCGCTTTTCCCACCACGGAAGGTCTGATCTTGCGCGGGTGGTTTTTCCCCACTGAACAACCGGACGCTCCGGCGGTGCTGTACGCTCCTTCCACCGCCCACGACCAACGCTCCGGCCTCTCGCTGGTCACGGCCCTTCACAACGCCGGCTATCAAGTATTGCTGTTCAGCTATCGCGGCCAGGCTCGCAGTGAAGGGAATTATTTCGGCTTCACCTATGGTTTTGCCGAGAGCGAGGACGTAGACGCTGCGGTGCGCTTCCTCTACGAGACCAGGGGCATTCACCGCATCGGGGCGATTGGTCACTCCGTCGGCGCCGTGTCCATCATCCTGAGCGCGGCGCGCAATCCCCGGCTGGGGGCCGTCGTCGCCGCGTCACCCTTTAATTGCGTGGACGAAGTATGGCAGACCAGCCGCCCGTCATGGCTCCCCGGCTTCGTGTTCGATGTCATCCTCCGCTTCTCAGAGTTGCGCAAGGGATTCAGCCGCGCTGCGGTCTGCCCGCTGAAGGTTGTGAACGAGATTGCCCCTCGCCCCGTGTTGATCATTCAAGGCACCCGCGATCAGCACATCACGGAGCAGCAAATGGAATCTCTGTTCGCCGCCGCGGCAGAGCCCAAGACATTGTGGCTGATAGAAGGGGCCACCCATGCCGACGTCCGCTCTCCAATGTTAGACGTCTTAATGTCGGACGTGATCGCCTTCCTGGATGATGCGCTGCGCGAGGAGCCCCCTGCCCCGGAATGGGCTTCCGCTGCAGAGGCCAGCGAGGCAGCAAGCGATAGCGCGATCGAGGCGCAGGGGATACCGGAGCGCGCTCTGGCATTCGGCGCGGGGCAGCCATGGCAGTCAAGGGTGCGCCTCCGCCCGCTCGTGCAAAGATAAGCACAGATTTCCCCACTTGTACCGCTGTCGTGTAGAGAACAGAGCTTGGTGTGCAGGGCGTTCTCATGAAAATACGCCTTGCATAAATCGCCGAAAGTGATAAATTGTATCGGAATACACACTCTGGCGGCGATACACCATGGATCATCCAACCTGGACGCGACGGGAGTTCTTACAACTGGGGCTGGGCGCGCTGACGGCACTGCTCACGCCGCCCTTTCTGCCGGATGACGCTAACCTGCTGGCGCACTGGCTGAGTAAGAAAGCGGCCATGCTGCCCGGCGCCGAGCCGCCGCCCGCCACGCTGGGCCGCATCATCAGCTGGTATCAACAGGCCGTGCGGCAGGAACCCTCGCCCAAAGCGCCGGTGGTCGCCTGGAAGAGCCATGACACCGTCATCCCGCTCTACAGCGCCGTTGCCGGCGACCCGCCCTGGCCGACCAACCCCATCTGGTATCAGACCGAGGAAGGCTACATTCACAGCGGCTTCGTCCAGCCCGTGGAAAACAACCGCCAGACAGAGGTGCTCACCGACATCGCCCCGCCCGGTTTTTGGGCCGAAGTGTGCGTTCCCTACGCCGAGGCCCGGCAGCAGCCCGGCGGCCCTTATGTGCTCCGCCGGCTCTACTATCAGACCGTGTACCGCGTCATCGCGGCGACGCGTGACGCTGCCGGCGAATGGTGGTATCGCCTTCAGGAAGGCATCACCTGGTCCCCCGGGCCGTACGTTCCCTCCTGGTCGGTACGACGGATCGCGCCCGCGGAGCTGACGCCCATCTCGCCGGGGCGGGCCGACAAGTGGATCCAGATTGACATCCGCAATCAGATGCTCACCTGTTATGAGGGGGAACAGCCCGTGTTCACTACTGCCATCGCCTCGGGGACGGCCAGAACGCCCACGCCCTTGGGCGAATTCCGCATCCTCTACAAGCGCCACACCCGGCGCATGGTCGGCGAGGATTATGATCTTACCGGCGTGCCCTTTCCGACGTACTTCACCCGCAGCGGCGTCGCCATCCACGGCACCTACTGGCACAACGATTACGGACGTCGCTACAGCCATGGCTGCCTCAACGTCCCCAGCCGCGCTGCGCTGTGGGTCTTCCGGTGGACCGATCCCCAGGTCCCCTATGAGCTGGAGACGCTGGACGCGCCCCCCAACACCGGCACACGGGTGGTGGTGAGCTGATGCCGCCTGACGCCGCGCGTGACACGAATGATGGAGGGATTGAACGCGAAAGCGCTCGCGCTTCCTCAGCCGGAACCATGCACTGGCTAGAGCGAGCGCGCTTCCAGCAATTCGTCGTCGAGGCCTTCGAGGCGCTGCCCGCGACATTCCGCGAAAAACTGGAAAACGTGGAAATCGTCGTGGAAGGATGGCCCGATGCGGAGACATTGCGCAAAACGCACGTGAGTCAGCCGATGGGATTGCTGGGCTTCTATCACGGCGTGCCGCAGACGCGCCGCACTCACCGCTATGGACTGGTGCTGCCCGATAAAATCAGCCTGTACTTCTATCCCATCGTCCTGCGTTGCGTCAACGAGGACGAGGTGCGTGACCTGGTGCAGCACGTGCTGTACCACGAGATCGCGCATCATTTCGGCATTGATGACGACCGCCTCCACGAGCTCGGCGCTTACTGAGACGGCTCGCGGAGACACACGAACACCCCGGGGTGATTCTCCCCTCTAATGGCCGGCTGCGGACGCCGGTTCTGCCTCAAGCCCGATCTCGGCCAGAAAAGCCCCCAACTCGCGGTCGTAAGCTTCCGGGTCCGTCGCCAAAGACTGCGCATGGTCTGCGCCGGGCGCCAGGTACAGCCGCTTGACGCCGGGTTTGCGCTCGAAAAGCGCCTCGCTGGCTGCCGGCGGGATGTAGGCATCCTCCGCACCGTGGATGAACAGGATCGGCGTCTCCACCTGCCCGATGACGGCAATGGGCGAGGCCTGGCCGAAAAACCAACCGGCGCGCAGCCGCGTGATCAGGCTCGCGAGCGGCAACAACGGCCATTCCGGCAGGTGATATTCTACCTTGAGGCGATAGGCGAACTGCTCACGCGCGCTGGCATACGGACAATCCGCCACGGCGAAGGCGATGCGCGGATCTATCGCCGCATGTTGGAGCACCGTCGCCGCCCCCATGGACTCGCCATGCGTGCCGATCACACCCTCCGCCCCACAGCGCGCTATCACCCAATCCACACACGCCTTGAGATCGTCCTTCTCGTAGAAGCCAAAGGAAGTGTTGCGGCCACCGCTGCCGCCGTGATGGCGATGGTCATACAGGAGCACGTTGTAGCCGCGACGGTAGAAGAGCGCCGCATACTTCACCGAGCCGTAAAGCGTCCAGGTGATGCCGTGCGCCAGGATGACCGTGCGCCTCGAGCCGGGGACGGGCACATAGAGCGCATGGAGCTCATAGCCGTGGGGCGAGGGAATCCACACCTCCTCTCGGGGCCAGCTGCCGAAGCCCTCCGGCGTGATCTCCCCGTGTTCCACTTCCCAATCGTAGCTGTATTCCAGAGAATGCGTGCGCGGGAAAATGACGACGCTGGAAAAAAATCTGGCGGCTAAAATCACCCCTCCCACCAACACCCCGAGAACGATCCATAACCCCACAGGCTCACCTCAACGGATCAAGATGGCATTCAAGAGCGCTGTTTTGCGTCCTCGCCCTTGCCGCGCGGCTTCCCACCGGGCTGCCGCCGCTGCCGGCGCTCGCGCTACGCGGACGACATCAAATAGATGGCGACAAGCGACAGCCCCAGGCCCACAAACTGCCTGGGGGTGATCGGCTCTTTGAGGGTGAGAGCCGCCAGCAGCACCGTGATGACGGGATACATCGCCGTGAGCGGGATCACCACCGAAGTCTGTCCCTGGTTCACGGCCATGAGCATGAAGAGAGTCCCCACCGTGCCCGCGACGCCGGTCAGCACTGCAAATAACACACCGCGCGGGTGAAAGGTCAGCCGCACTTCCAGCACGGCCAACAACACGAGGCTGGAAAGCAGCGTGCCGAGGTTCTGATACAGCAACGCCGTTCGCGGTTCCAGATGTTGCGTCGCCAGTTTGGGAAAATATCCCCAGAAGCCAAAGGTGAAGGTAGCCAGCAGCGCCCAAGTGACCCAGGAAGGCATGAGCTCTTACTCCCCGGCATACACGAAGTTGTTGTCGGCCTCGGCCAGCAACGGCTGACGCGCGTCCTTGGCGGAGAGCAGCGGCTCGGCGACAGGCCACCGCACCCCGATAGCGGGATCGTTCCACAAAATGCCGCGATCCAGCGCCTGGACATATTCCGCCGTCGCCTGATAGATCACGTCCGCCTCCGCGCTGAGCACACAGAAGCCATGCGCGAAGCCCGCCGGAAGATACAGCAGGCGATGGTTCTCCGCCGAGAGGGTCTCGCCTACCCACTGTCCATACGTTGGAGAGCCGCGCCGAATGTCCACGGCCACATCGTAGATTTCGCCCCGCACCACCGTGACCAGTTTGCCCTGGGCGGCGGGCTGCTTCTGAAAGTGCAGGCCGCGCAGCACGGCGCGGGCAGAATGGGAATGATTCGTCTGCACAAAGGGCGGAAATCCCGCCTCCGTGAATTCTGAAAGACGGTAGGTCTCCAAAAAAAAGCCGCGCTCATCGGTAAAAGTCCGCGGCTCGACGAGAATGACCTCGGGAAGGGCAAGCGGGATAAATTTGAAAGGCATGACGCTACTCCTGAAAGAAATTTCTACGGGATAAGGGATTACGCACCCGACGCGCGCCGCCGCACCAGGCGCATCAGCCGCAAGGCCAAAGGATACAGGGGGCTGAGCGACTTCTCCCACAGCCCCACAAAGCGCACGACCCGTCCGCCGAAACCACGCTTGAAGCGGTAGACGCCCCACAGGCCGTCGTTGCGCGTCGCAAATTCCGCCTCGAGCGTTTCCTCACCGGCGTCGGGGATGCCCCACAAATCATAAGTCGTACAGCCACGGCGCCGCGCCCACCGCATGGCTTCCCATTGCAGGGCATACGTCGGCATCCATTCCCGGCAGCGCTCCGAGGAAGCGCCGTAGAAGTACCAGGCCTTCGCGCCCCACGCAAAGACCATCAGCGCGGCGACCGTCTCGCCAGCGACGTCGGCCAGCAACAGCGCCGCCTGCCCCACGGGCTGGAATAGCTCCAGAGCGCGCCGATAATACGCCTCGCTGTGAATGGCAAAGCCGTCGCGCTGCCCCGTTTCCACCATCAGCCGGTAAAAGGCGGGGAGCTCCTCCGGCCCGCCCTCGCGGACGGTAACGCCCTTGCGCGCTGCCAGACGGATGTTGTAGCGCGTCTTCTGCTTCATTTGCGCGAGGAGCGCCTCCTCGTCGCCGGCGAGGTCCACCACGATCGTCTGTCGCGGTTGGATCGTGCGTGCAGCGGGCCGATAGCCCAACGACGCGAGCAGGGCACGATTCGCGGGATCGTCCGGCAGCTCCGGCTCCAGCCACAGCGCCAACGCCCGTTTGCGGCGCGCCGCCCGTTCCACGGCCGGTACGAGCTCCCGCACCAGCGCCGCAGCGCTCCACTCCACCACGGGGCCGCGCGGCACATAGGCCAGAGTCGTCACCTGGCTCAAGGCCCAGCGCCGGGTGAGCAACAGCGCTCCCCCCGTCGGCTGCTCCGCGCTTCCCAACGTCACCAGCTGCGAGTCCCAATCGAAGGCAGACTTCAACGCCCCCCAGCGAGAGGTCTGCAGCACCGTCCCATAGGGATGACGCGCCACCCACTGATCCCAAATTTCAGGCACGAGGGGCGCCGACGTCACACTTTTTCCCCTACCACCAACAGGCCGGCGCCCACGCCGCCCTCCGGGACATCCATCTCGTAGGCGCGGCGCCAGCTCCGGCTCAGGCGACGTACCACTTCACGCCGGAGGAGGGGTTGAAATCCCAGCCACCGCAGTCGCGGCGATGCCAACCAGTGATACAAGGGGCGCCGGGGTTCAGTAATGCCAAAATCAACGTTGCTCTTGTCCCACATGGCCGCGACACTCGCCGGCAGGTAATAACGCGCGGCGAGCAAGCGGATGCCCGCCCGTTCCAGCAGCGTCGCCCATTCCTGGGGGGAATAATAATGATAATGCTCCAGCCGCTCGTCAATGTGTTGCGCATACCGCTCCGCCCCGTCGAAATCGCCCACTGCGGCGCAATTCCGATAGCCGGCCAGTAAGCGCCGGAAAGCGTCGCTCGGCACGGTGGCAATGAACCGTCCCCCCGACCGCAACACCCGTCCGCTCTCCTGCAGCACCGGCTCCACATCGGGGATATGTTCCAGCACCGAATTGCTGAAGACGGTGCCGAAACTGCCGCTGCGATAAGGCATGGCGTTTCCATACGCTTGCTGCACGCTGGCGTACCTGCCGCTGGCAGCTCCCTGCCGCAGCTGTTCCCACCAGGGATCGAAGCCCACCTCAAGCGGCGCCTCGCCGTCGAAAAGCACGCTGGCGATCAGGCCATCGCCGCAGCCCAAATCGAGAATTGGCCGCAGGAAGGATTCACGCGCAAGAGTGCGCAGTTCCACCGAACGCCACAACGCCACCGGCGGCGCGAACCAGTATGCCTCCAACAGTTGGGTCAGATAATCACGATTAGGGACTGGCATACATTCCTTCCTGGCAGAGGTTTCAAAAGCGCCTGGCGAGATGAAAAAACACGCCCCGCCTGTGACGGCAGAATTCAAAGCTCGTCCTGATTGATGAGGCGGGTCAGCTCGTCGGCGTGCACGTAATGAGTCACCGTGATGGATTGCTGGCGCACGCCAGGAACGCTGCCTACGGCCTGTTTGATGTCGGCCGCCAGGCTCAACGCCAGCGGACACAGCGGCGAGGAAGGCCGAAAGCTGTAGCTCACCCTGCCGGTCAGCTCGTCAACTTCGAGATCCTCCACCAGCTGCATCCGCAACACGTCCACCCCCGTCTCCGGGTCAATCACTTCCACCAACCTCAACAGGATTTGTTCCCGCAGCGTCGCTTCAAGGTTCATGGCGCTTCATCCTTTGGCTAAATTAAGGCGTGCTCTGAATGGCCTTATTTTACCCCAAGTTGCAGGAATGCCTATCTCCAAACTTTGATTGGACTTCCGCGCCATTTGTGGTACATTGAGGAGGTTGGGCCGCACAGCTGCATGAGCGCGGCCCTCTTTTATGGAAATCCATGGGAGACGCCGTGCGCTGGCGCCCGTCATGCAAGCATGAAAATGACGTGTGAACGTGGGCACGTGGGCACGTGTTTATTTTCGAAGGAGAACACGATGCAAATCATCGTCACCGGCTCGATTGCGTTTGATTATCTGATGTCCTTTCCGGGGCATTTCACCGATCATCTGCTCATGGAGCGCGTCGGCAAGGTCAGCCTGAGTTTTCTGGTAGACGAGATGCGCCGCGTGCGCGGCGGCTGCGCTGCCAACATCGCCTATAATCTGGCGCTGCTGGGCGAGCATCCCTCCATGATGGCGACCGCCGGACAGGACTTCGAAGACTATCGCAGCTGGCTCGAAGACCATGGCGTGGACACCCGCCTCACCCGCACCATCCCCGATGTTTTCACGGCGTCCTTCTTCGTCAACACCGACCTGGACCAAAATCAGATCGCCACTTTCTACACCGGCGCGATGGCGTATGCCCGGGAACTCTCGTTCCACGATTTGAAACAACGCCCCGATATGGTCATCCTCTCACCCAACGACCCCATCGCCATGGACAAGTACGCTGTGGAGTGTAAGACGCTCGGCATTCCCTACATCTACGATCCGGGACAGCAAGTGGTGCGCGTCGGCGCCGATTCACTCTGTCTGGGACTGGAGGGCGCGGACATCCTCATCCTCAACGACTACGAGTTCGAATTGCTCAAGACCCGCACGGGCCTCACGGATGCGCAAATTCGCGCCGCCGTCAAGCAGGCAGTCATCATCACCCGCGGCGCGGATGGCTCCGAAATCTGGAGCGACCGCCGCGTCACGGTGCCCGTCGTCCCGCCCCAGCAGATCGCCGATCCGACCGGCGTGGGCGACGCCTATCGCGCGGGGCTCCTCAAAGGATTGGCGCTCGGGCTTCCCTGGGAGGTCTGCGGACGCATCGGCGCGCTCGCGGCGACCTACACGCTGGAATGCGTCGGGCCGCAGAACCAGCATTACACGCTGGCAGAGTTCAAGGCGCGGTACCAGGAGCATTTTGGGGAAGATGCGTTTACGGAGAAGATGGGGTAAGG